>NZ_FR893406.1:13064-33550 GCF_000435435.1 Alistipes sp. CAG:29
GACGCTCTGAAGGGCGACTTTCGGTTTTTATACGACTACGGCTATGCGCTGCACAAAACGGGCAGCTACCGGCAAAGCAATGAAATCCTGCGTGAGGGGATGCGGATCAGCAGCGACCCGATGTTCTGGAATATCGCGGGGCGAAATTACGAAATGTTGGGGGATGTCGCGGCTGCCGAGCTGGCCTATCTCCATGCGCACCGTATGATCCCGGATCGGGTTTACCCGCTTTACCTGCTTGCGAAACTCTACCTTGCGGATGGGCAGACGGAAAAGGCGTTCGCCACGGCATGCCGGGTCATTGCGCATAAGCCCAAGGTCGAATCGGTACAGACGCGGGAGATGCAGGCAGAACTGCGCAAATTGTTGGAAATGCCCCCTTCGGGCGAAATACGGGAGTAATATGCGACGGGTTTTCAACTATATCTTTTGGGTATCCGCAAGTGCCTGCATGCTTTTCGCGGGATGGCTGCTCGTGCGGATTTTCTGCTGCGACCAGTTCGTCGTCCCGTCGGAGTCGATGATGCCGGCCTTGTTGCCCGGGGATCGGATCCTGGTCAATAAACTGCTTGCCGGGAGCCGCATTTACAGCAAACTCGAGTTCCGGCAGGATGTTCCGCTCCGTTCGTTCCGCATGCCCGGCCTCAGAGGGGTGCGTGTCAATGACGTGGTGGTCTTTAATGCCCCGCACGGGTACGACCGGGATCGCATAGAGTTCCGGATCAACTATGTCTATGCCAAACGTTGTGTCGGGATGCCCGGCGACAGCATTGCCATCCGGAACGGATATTTCTGTAATAATCGTTACAAGGGGGTTATCGGCGATGCCGTGCAGCAGGGACGGCTGGCTGCGATTCCGGATTCGTTGTTGCCGCCCAACGTACTGCGCGCCTTGCCTTTCGATGACCGGCGCTACGGGTGGACGATCAAAAATATGGGACCTCTATATATTCCCCGTGCCGGCGACAGGGTCGAACTCGACTCACTGAATTATGAGCTGTACCGACTTGTCGTGGAATATGAGACAGGCGGGGCGCTGACCTGCGACGGGAACCTCCTGCGGCTCGACGGCGAGGCGATCTCGACCTATGAATTCCGGGAAAACTATTATTTCTTCTGCGGCGACAATGTAATCAATTCTAAGGATTGCCGCTATTTAGGCTTTGTTCCCGAGGAGTTCATCATCGGTGTGGCCTGCCGCATTACCTATTCCGAAGATCCCCTCACCGGGGTGGAACGTCCCGGGCGATGGTGGAAGGCGGTCGAATGAACCGACGGGCGGATCATTCCTTGATTGTCAACTCTTCGGCGCGGAGTTTTGGGACGTAATGCGTGCCGTTTTCGCGGTAATAGGTGTGGCTGTCGCTGGGGCCTATGGGCACCAATTCGATCTTTTCGATGCCTTTGCCGACGGCGAGGATCAGCAGCGGTTCGTAGGCCAGGTGGAATTCCTGTTTGATCCGCTCCTTGTCGAATGCGCCGATGCAGATGCCGTTCAGGCCGATCTCCGCTGCCTGGAGCAGCATGCTCTGGGCCGAGATGCCCAAATCCATGTCGACGTAGCGGTTCTCTTCGACCGTCGAGCAGATGATGATAAAGGCATTCGGCTCGGTACCCGGAAAGGGCAGGCGGAGTGCGGGCAGGGCTCCGCCAAGGCGGATGTGCGGCAGGACTTTGTGGGCTTCGTCCGCCAGCACGGGGCGGAACCGGAGCACTTGCTGGTTGCGCGCCGAGGGGATCCTGGTATTTACCTCGATCATGCGCCGGAGCTGATCCTCGCGTACGACGAACCCGGTGTCGTAACCGCGGTGGCTGCGGTTTTTCAGCAGTAACCGTCCCAATGTCGCCAGCGGCCTGCGGTTGCTCTGCCCCGATGCCTTGCGGGCCATGTACTCTTCCATTTTTCTGCCTAAATAATCGTCTGCCATTTTTGCCCCTCCGTTTGTGACGTGAGGCAAAGATACGAAAAATAGCCTGGAAACGGTTGCTGTGCCGGCAATCTTTTTCCGGGAATTCGGCCGCTTCCCCTCCTTCATGTGTGCGGTTCCCTGTTCTCTTTGCGTGCTTCGCCTTCCTCCTTTTTCATACGGTCCCTCCGTTTCTTATCCGGTGCCCCCTCCCTCCCTGTGTAAATAAAAAGCGGGCAGCCACAGGGCTGCCCGCTCGATAGATGCGGCCGGGAGGGTCAATAACCCTCGGCTTCGGTGAAATCGTTGCTCTCGTTGAAGCGCGTCTGCGTGTAGGCATGGTTGAAACTGTCGGTCGCACGAACCACGATGCCGGTCGCTTCGGGATTTTTCAGCTTGCACTGGTATTGGTGGTAGCAGGGGCTGGTGCCGCTTTCCACCGGATGTTTCTTGACCCCGATGTGGTAGCCGCGGATCCAGCGGTCGCCGTAGTTCTGCGCCATCGCCGTCATGGCGCTCCACGTCTTGCCGCCGTCTTCGGACAGTTCGACTTTCCAGGTCGTGCCGTCCATCCCGGAAGTGAAGACGTTGGCTACGACCACGTCCGCCCCGACATCGTATTTGTAGGTCGCATAGGGGCCTGCGAACTCGGCGTTGCCGCGATAGAGCCGTATCTGGTAGTCGTCGGCGCGCTGCGAGGCCTTGAAATAGGTGTCGATGATTTTCGTGCCGTCGATCTCGTAGACCATGAACCCGTTGGGCGTGCCGTCGCCTCCGCATGTCGAACGCCAGAAATAACCGCACGTGCCGCCGTGAATGCGTTCGAAAATATTGTGCGAACGCATGTGGTAAGGCTGGAAATAGTGCGTATGGGCGCACATCAGGGTGGGGTTCTTATACCTGGAGATCATGTCGAGCACCTTTTTGCGGTTGAGGTAGCCCGTGTTGTCGCGCAGCGGGATGTGGTAGTAGAGGATTACCATTTTATCCGTCGGGACGAAGCTCAGGTCTTTCTCCAGCCATGCCACCTGCTCGTCGGTGAAACCGCCCGTGTATTCCGTGCCGGTGAAGATGATGTTGTCCATCGCTATGAAATGCACGTCGCCGCGGTTGAACGAGTACCAGCGCGGCCCGAGCACGTCGCGGTAGGTGTCGCCCGTATAGTCCACCGAACTCTTGTCGTGGTTGCCGATCGTGGTGAAGAACGGGACGCCCGTTTCACCGAAGGCGCGTTTCATCGAGGTGAAGGTCTGGGCGTCGCCTTTACCCAGGATGTCGCCCAGAGCGATGCCGACCTGCGGGATCGAGTATTTCGCGCTGATCTTTTTCACATCGGGTACGGCTTCCGTGCGGAACCGCTGGATATGGTCGCTGTTGTCGGGCTGCGGGTCTCCCAGCCCGAAGAGCAGGAACCGTTTGTCGCTTTGGGTGAGTTTGGTGAGCGTGAAGTCCGCCCGGTAGGGTTTCGAACTGCTTCCGGTGACGGAGTTGGCTGCCTGGTAGGCACCCTGGTAGGAGCCGAAGTTCGCCTGTGCCGGGATTTCGTAGCCCGAAGGTACCGAAATGAATACGTGCTTGGCGCTGGGGTCGCGCACGATCTGGTAGACGCCCTTCTTGTCGCTCGCCACGACGCTGTACCCGTCGCTCACGACGACCCCTTCGAGGGGGTTGCCCTCCTTGTCGCTTACCAGTCCGTAGAGGGTGATGCCCTTGTCGGGCGTGATCTCCGTCGTGCCGTTTCCGTTGCCGTCGTCGGGCTTGGGGAGCTCGGTGAGCATTTTGTCGTCTCCCTCGCACGCCATCATCGTTGCGGCTATCAGGGCCGTGAGCGCGAGGCTGAGCGTCCTGCGGAGCCGTGTGAAGATTGAATCGTTTTTCATAGTCTGTTTTACTGTCAGCCCGACCGCCGGTTCGGGCGGTCGGGCCGGTGATTGTCAATTACCAGTTGGGGTTTTGCGGAATGTTGGCCCGCTGCAACTCTTCGGTCGGGATCGGGAAGAGGTAGTGCTTCTCGAGGAATACGCGATCCTCCTTCCAGAAGCGCTCCATGCGGTAGGTTTTGCCGCCTACCGATATCTTGCCGTTGGGGTCTTCCACGGGGCGCATGCCGCAGATGCGGTGCTGCGTCTTGGGGTAGGCGCCGTATTTGTCGAAATACAACTGTGCCTTCTGGTCGTTCGACCCCTGGATCGAACTCCACTGGGCATCCTTGGCCAGTTCTTCGGGGCTGGTCGGTTCGAGGTAGAACCGCGTCGAGAAGAAGCGGCTCTTTTCGTGGTAGAGCTCCACGCGGCGTTCGCGCAGGATGTAGTCTAACAGCAACTCCTTGTTGGTCTGCGCGGCCGGCGGGATGGGGGCCATGAACGAACGGGCACGCAGCTCGTTCATCAGGTTGTAGACCTCGGGGGTGGCGCCCTTCGAGCGGGTGACCGCTTCGGCATAGACCAGGTAGATCGTCGCCAGGCGGATCAGCGGCGCATCGAAGTTCCAGTTGCCTGACATGCCCTTGGTGTAATAGCCGTCGAAATATTTGCGGGTGAAGTAGCCCGTCGACGTGGAGTTGGCGGCGTTGATGGCGTCGGCACCGGTGGCCGTGTTGATCCACTTGCCCTTGAACATGGAGCCGTGGTAGGTGATGTCGCGGTAGAAACGTGGGTCGCGGTTGACGTAGGGGTTGCCGTCGTCATAGGCCTTGGCCATGTCCTGCTCGGAGATCAGGCTGCCGTAGAGCGCCTTGTGGTTCTGCTTGAGCGCATAGATCGGATAGCCGTAGCCGTCGGGGCCGATCACCTCGTATTCGTCCACCTGATCCTGTACGGGTACCTCGCGTGCCTGTCCCTGCGCCGAAGGCGGGTACATGTCGTTGTGGTAACCCACGGTCTTGCAGTGGAGGTGGAAGAAGATCCATTCGGCCTTCTTGGCGTCGTTCATCGTGCGGTGGAACAGCTCCCAAAGACGGCTGTAAACCGCGCCGTTGCTCTGATCCGTGCCGCCCGAGTCGGTCGTCTGGCTTTTGGGCGAACCCTGGTAGAGCGAGTAGCGTTTCTGCCCCTCGGCCTCGAAATCCATCACGGCCTTGGCGGCTGCGGCTGCGGCGTCCCAGCGCGCGGGGTCGTACGACTGGTAGACCGACGCATAGTTGCGGGTGTCGCCTTTGAGCGTCGACCCGTTGTAGAGCGGCGTGGCTGCGATCCAGAGCGCCATGGCCTTCAGCGCAAGGCAGGCGCCTTTCTCCACGCGGCCGAACTGATCCATCAGGTTCTGCGCCGGGACGCGGGCATAGGCCTCGTCGCAGTCGCGGCAGATCTTCTCGACGATCGTATGGATGTTCTCGCGTTCGAACGGCGGCAGTGCGTTGGGGTTCACCGTATAGTCGACGTAGGGGCATTCGCCGTAGCTTTTCAGCACGCAGTAGTGCAGGTAGGCGCGGATGAAGAGCACCTCGCCGATACGCTGCGAAAGCGTGCCGGGTCGTGCCTCGGAATCAGGGGTGTTGTACTTCTCGATACCTTCGAGGATGACGTTGGCGCAGCGGATGTCTTCGTAGAGTTTGGGCCAGAAGGTGTGGCAGGCGCCGGAGTTGGTCGTGGCGTTGCACGAGGTGTAGAGCTGGGAACCCGGTTCCCAGTCGCCGTCGTTGAACTTGTTGGACCACCCGTTCTCGGCCGAAGAGCCTTCGCATTCGTCCGTGAGCGCCGAGTCGCTGAAGAAACGGATGTGCACGAGCGGCTGGTCGGCGGCGCGGGCGTAGAAGTAGAGCCGGTTGATCAGGCTTTCAGTCTCGTTGAAACGCGAGAATATGTCCTGATCCGTTTTGTCGCCCTGCGGGGTCTTGTCGAGGAAATCCTCGCAGGAAGCCATCAGCGTGACTGCAAAGCAGCTACAGAGCAGATATAAGATTTTTTTCATTGTCATTGGTTTTTGTTGGGTTAGAATGTCATGTTAAGGCCGATGTTGATGACACGCTGTACGGGGAACCAGCTGCCGTCGCCGTTCTTGATCTCGGGATCCATGTCGACGTCGCCCAGGTTGTCGAACGTGAGCAGGTTCTGTCCCTGCACGTAGATGCGGACGTTCTGGATGCCGGCTTTCGAAGTCCAGGCTTTGGGCAGCGTGTAACCGATCTCGACGTTCTTCAGGCGGATGTACGAAGCGTCGTAGAGGAAGAGGCTCGAATACTGCTGTTTATTGTTGTTGTGGATGCCGTAGTGCAGGGCGGGGTATTTCGCCGTAGCTGCCGTTTCGGGCGTCCAGCGGTCGAGGTGCATCCGGCGCACCTTGCCGATACGCGACTGGTCGTAGAGCGGGAAATCCCATACGGCCGGGCCGCTCAGCTGTACGGAGCAGAGTGCCGAGCCCTGCCACAGCATGCTGAAGTCGAAGCCCTTGTAGGAGAGTCCCAGCGGAATGCCGAACTGGATCTCGGGCGTACGGGGGTTGCCGATGGCGGCACGGTCGTAGTTGTTGACCACGCCGTCGCCGTTGAGGTCTTTGTAGACCACGTCGCCCGGCTGTACGGGGCCCCAGATGGCGAATCCGCTGCCGCCGTTCATCGCGTTCAGGCGGTCGGCCTCGCCCTGGTCGGCCACGAAGTGGTCGAAGATGTAGCAGAAATTCTCATCGAGGCGTTTGCCGGTCTGGTAACGCCACGGGCAGTCGCGGCCGTTGTTGTCGATGTAGGAGATTTCGTTGCAGTATTTAATCTTGTTGCGTGCGAACGTGAAGTTCGGGCGGATGTAGTAGCGGAAATGCTGCCCGATATGACCGTTCCAGCCGATCTCGAATTCGACGCCGTGGTTGTCGACGATACCCGAGTTGACGATCGGGGCGACCTGCCCGACGATGTAGGGGAACCCGACCTTGTCATCCCCCGAGAGCGAAGTGAGGATGTCGTAGCGGTGCTCCTTGAAGACATCGAGCGTGAAGGTCAGCCGCTGGTTGAAGAACTGGGCGTCGATACCGAAGTTGAACTTGCGGGCCTTCTCCCACGTCAGGTTCGGATTGGCGAACACGCCCTCGACCAGGTAGCTGGTATAGCCGGCCTCGGTCTCGCCGAAATAGGTGGTCATGCCGTCCGACGACTTGTAGTATTGCAGGTAGGAGAAACGGTTGCCCGAAAGCTGGTCGTTACCCACCAGACCGTACGATGCGCGCAGCTTGAGGTGGTCGAGCCACTTTACGTCCCTCATGAATCGCTCCTGCGTGATGACCCAGCCGACGGCGCCTGCCGGGAATACGCCGTAGCGCTTGCCGCGGGCGAAGTTCTCCGAGCCGTTGTAACCGATGTTGAACTCGAAGAGGTACTTGTTCCGGTAGTCGTAGGTCGCGCGGCCCGAAAATCCCATGTAGCGATAGGGAACCTGGTTGCTGATGACCTTGTTCTGCAGGTAGAAGAGCAGCATGCCCGACACGTTGTGGTCGCCGAATTTGCGGGCGTAGTCCAGGCGCGCCTGGAAACGCGACGTCCCTTCGGGCGAGCCGTGGCTGATGCTGTTGCTTTGCGCATCGTCCGTGGTTCGCTGGTTGGCGGTTACATAGGTGCCGTTCTTGATCCAGTAGTCGGCGTTGTTCTTCCACTCGTCGATACTGTATTCGGTGGGGAGCATCCACGTCGAATAGCCCGGGTAGGTCAGGTTGCCCGTGCTGTGGGTCGGCACGCTGTTGTTGATGGTGTGCTGGTTGTAGGTGTCGTAGGAGAACTGCGCGGCGACGCTCAGGCCCTTGGTGATGAAGTCCAGGTCGTGGCTCAGCTTGAACGATCCCTGCAGGTAGCGGCGCGTACGTTTGCTGAAGCCGGTGCGGTTGAGCTGCCCGAGCATGTTGTACCGGTAGTCGTTGTCGGCATAGAGCAGGTAGCCGCCGTTCTCCTCGAAATCGGCCTGGTTGACGTCGTTGTGGTTGTTGGGCAGGATGATCGGCAGGTAGGGGGGCTGCGTGTTGGCCAGCGAGATGATGTTGGCCGCCGTGGCGCCCGGGTAGTTGAACTCCGTGACGCGGGCGCCCAGGTCGACCGAGATCTTCAGCCGCTTGGTGGCGTCGACATCGACGTTGGCGCGGAAGTTATAGCGCAGGAACTTGTTGACGTTGTCGGAGTTCGAATGCTTGTAGTTGCCGCCCTGGTTATAGTAGCTGCCGAGGATGAAATAACGGGCGCGGTCGGTGCCGCCTCGTACCGAAAGGCTGTAATCCTGGAGGATCGACGGTTTGAATGCGTAGTCGAAGTAATCCCAGTTGTAGCCCAGGCCGTCGGAGTTGTCGCCCTTGGCGCGGCGGAAATTGCTGATCGTCTCCTGGGAGAAGAGCGATGCCGAGCCGGGATCCAGCGAGGGGTTGTCGTTGAGCATCGCCTCATTGTAGAGGGTCGCATAGTCTGCCGAACCCAGGTAGTCGGGGTAACGGATGGGTTCGCTGACACCGACCGACGCCTTGAAATCGACGGTCGGTTTTTCGCCTTTTCGGCCGCGCTTGGTCGTGACGATGATCACGCCGTTGGCACCGCGGATACCGTAGGGTGCCGTCGCCGAGGCGTCCTTGAGGATCGTGAAGGTCTCGATCTCGTCCGGGGAGAGGTAGCTCATGTCGCGCTCGATACCGTCGACGATCATGATCACGTCCGACTTGCCGTAGGTCGATTTACCGCGAATGTTGAGCTGTGCGGCGTCGTTACCCGGTTCGCCGCCGTTGAACTGGTTGACCAGCAGGCCCGGCATGCGCCCGGCCAGCGCATTGTTGATGTTGGCCGTGGGGGACTGCTTGAGGTCTTTGGTGGTGATCGTCGAGATCGAACCGGTGATGGTCTCCTTCTTCTGTACGTTGTAACCTACCACCACGACCTCTTCGAGCGCCTTGCTGTCCTCGACCATCGTGATGTCGATCCTCGTGCGGTTGTTTACGTTTATCTCCTGCGGGGCATAGCCGATGTAGGAGACCATCAGCGTCGCTTCGGCGTAGGGAACCGTGATCGTATAGCTGCCGTCGGAGTTCGATACGCTGCCCGAGGAGGTGCCTTTGACGACGATGGTCACGCCGATCAGCGGGCTTCCCGCGTCATCCTTGATGATACCCGAGACCTTCAGCTGCGAAGAACGCGCCTGGGTGTCCGGGGCGGCTGCCGTCCTGTCCGGAGAGGCCGTGGCGGCCCCTCCCAGACAAAACAGACACAATATCAGTGTTATAATATGATATTTATTCATAACCGTATTGTATTCTTATTGGGTTTTACTCTCTTGTCGTGATTCTGATTGTCGTTTCCGCCGAATTGGTTTTGGAAGCCTCGTCGCATACGGTCTTCTTATCTTCGACACCCTTTTCCCAGGTTTTCTGGAAGACATAGACCGCTCCGACGCTGGTCGCCTGGTAGAGCGTCGCATCGATGGTGCACTTGCAGGTGCAGTTCGTGATCGTGGTGACCTTGTCGTTTTCTATGGCGACGATGCCGGCCACGATTGGGCGCCATTTGTCGGTTTTGTGGTTGGCCACTGCCGTAATGTCGCCGTAGTTCTCGCAACCGTCGAAAACGGCATTGTCGTCTCCGGATACGGCGATACCCGCGATGTCGCGCTCGACGGCCGCCGTGAGGTTGCCGCGGTTGATGCAGTTTTTCAACGTGAAGGCTCCGGCGACCTTGCCGGCGATGCCGCCCATGTAGAAGAGGTCGTAGTCGGCCATCGTGGGGCTGGTCATGTTACCCGTGTTTACACAGTTTTCGATCAGGGCCGGCGACGCCACCTTTTCGGCAATGCCGATCAGACCGCCGACCGATGCCGTCGAAGCCGCGATGTCGGCCTCGTTGCGGCAGTTGGTCATCCTGAGCGTATAACCCAGGCCTGCGTCCGATCCGACGCAGCCTACGATACCGCCCGTGCGGCGATATTTCGTGCCGTTGGAGTTGTTGAACATGATCTTGCCCTTGTTGACGCAATTGTCGAATACGCCGTAGCCGGTGGCCAGGATACCGCCCAGCGAGTGGAACTGGTGCCCGGGATCGGCGAAGGTGACGGTGAAGGTGCCTTCGTTGGTGCAGTTGCTGAACGTCCAGTTCGATTTCTCGGCATGGCCGAACAATCCTCCGTATTGGCCGGTGTCGACGGCGCCCGGGAAGTCGAAGCTGAAATTGCCTTTGTTCGTGCAGTTCACGAGCGATCCTTCCGTTTTGTCCGCGGTGCCTGCGACGATGCCGCCGATGAACTCCGTCCGGGCTGTCCCCGTGACGATGAATTCGCCGGTATTGTGGCAATCGGTGTAGACCGAACCGACGTTCGCCAGGCCGACCAGCCCGCCGAGATAACCTGCCGTGGTGACGGTTTTCGCCCCGGAGAAGGACAGTGTGGCCTTGTTGGTGACTTTGGTCAGTGCCGCGCCGTTGTTATAGACGGCCAGCGTGCCGGCTACTACCGGGGTGGCTTGCGATACGGACATGCTGCCCGCCAGCGAGAGGTTCTTTATTTCGGCCGTTGCATCGAGCGTGTGGAACAGGCCGAGTTCCTTCGAATCCTGATCCGCCAGCTTGACGGTGATCGTATTGTTCAGACCGTCGAAAGTCCCTTTGAACGGATTGGCGGCCGAGCCTGCGAAGCTGGTTTGGGTAAGGGCGCTCAGATCGATGTCGCTGACAAGGACGATCCTGCCGCCGTTGGTGTAGGCGTCGAGCGGCGCCCCTTCGGTCACCGCGTTGCCGAAGGCTACGAACTCTTCGGGGGTTGAGATGCCCTTCCAGCTCAGGCGGACGCTGAACGATGCCGTGAGCTCTTCCGCCGAAACGGCTGCGAACTCTATCGTGCCCGCACCGGTGCAGTCCGCACCGTCGGCCGGAGCCGTGACTTTGAGCACCGAATTTTTGATGTCGAGTGCGATGTCCCAGCCTTTGAGCGCCGTGATGTCGCACGTGGCTACGTTGGTGACGGTACAGGGGATGTCGCGCTGCTCGCCGAAGGCGAATTTGTAATCGGCCTCGGCAAAGGAGATGATCGGCAACTTGGTCGAGAGTTCGACGGGGATCGACGCACCCTCGCCGGCCGTTCCGCGGACGCTCAGCGGCGTAACCTTGACGCTGCCTTCCATGGCCGGGTCGGCCTCCTCCTGCGTGGGCGCGGTGACGGTCAGCAGACCCGCATCGACATCGGCCGTGTAAGTCCATCCCTTGGGGACGCTTACGTCGAGCGACGCGGTGTTCTCGCTGGTGAATTCGAATTCCATGCTCTTCCCGTAGGAGAAGACATGGGTCTTCGAGGTCGTCTCTTCGTCGAATGTGAGCGTGATGTCGTTTTCCAGAGCGGCTACGGCGAGCGTATAGGTCTCCGTGCGGCCTGCCTGCGACTGTATTTCGATGACCACGTCGCCGCTGGCCTTGGCTCCCAGGTCGGAGGCTGGGGGGGCGGTGACCGAACAGCTCCGCGAGCTGGGGATCACGGTGCATTTCCAGCCTGTGGGCGGGGTGGCCACCGTGTAGGTGACGAATGCACTCTTTAAGGTATAGGTGGCCGTCGTGCCGAACCGCATGCTCTGGAGGCCCTCGATCAGGTTGCCCTCCGTGTCATAGAGTTCGAATACGATCGCACCGTCTTCTGCCTCTACATCCTCGATGCCGCAGGAGCTGCACAGCAATAGCGGTGCGGCAAAAAGCATGTAAATAAGAAAATGAAGAGATTTTCTCATAAATGAAAGTTTTAGGGTTGAATATTTGGATGAATGAATGGTTCGTAAAAGTCCGGTCGTAGTTTTTACTTTGTCATAGGCATCTCTGTATTTTAAAGGTTGAGAAAAAGATATTAAATGAAAGATGAATGAAAATCAAATAGAGTTGTTATGGATTTCTTATTGTATTCTTTTGTGTTTATTTCAGAAGAAATTCCGCTTTGTTGTTTGTAAAAGTATGCTTTTGGAAAATATGTATCAACAGCATCAAAATGAAATATGAATGCGTATTTCCGATAATGGGCTGGTGGAAAGCATGTTATTTCCGATACCCGGGTGTTATTATATGAATCCCGTATGAATCGCCGGCGCGCGATTTCCGGCTGTCAGACGATCTCCATGATCCGGCGCTCGAATTCGGCGGGCGGGCATTTGGCGGCGTTCCGCAGCCGGTTGCGGTAGGTGTAGACCGTATTTATGGAGATATGCAGAAACTGGGCGATTTCGCTGTTGCCCGTGATGCCCAGCCGGATCACGGCCAGCAGCCGGAATTCAGTGTTGAGGCCGGGCGTTTTCATTTGCTCCCCGTCCCGCAGCAGTGCGTTGGCTTTTTCCACGAAATCGGGATAAAGCGATAGGAATACCCGGTCGAATTCGTGGAAGAACGATTTGTATTCCTGCTCGATGGGCGTAGGCGAGCGCAGCTCACGCAAAAGGCGCTCCTGCCCGAACGAGAGCGCAGTCTTGTAGAGGTGTGTGCGGTGACGTTCTAATTTGTTGATGTAGAACGTGCTGCGTTGCATGTAGTAACGCAGGTATTTGTCTTTGATGGTATTGGCCTGGGAGAGTGCCCGGGTGGCTGTTTCGTGGCGGAGGCTGCTGGCGGCGAGCTGTTCGCTGAGTTCGTGCAGCCGGGCGCAGGTTTGCGCGTGTTGCGTACGCAACTGTTTGATCAGGTGTTTTTGCCTGAAGGCGAGCGAGACGGCCGCCAGTAGAAGAAGTGCGCCCGTTGCGATGGCCGGCAGTGCGGCCTTGCTTTTTCGCGGGCTTCGGATGTGGGTGCCCCCTGCCGTTGCCGGCTCGGGGGCAGCGTTGCTTTTGCCGGCTTGGTCGCCGTTCGGGGCGTAGCGGATTGTTTGCTCCGGCAGGATGTTGCCGGTTACCGAAATTAAAAGAGGGAAATCCCCCCCCCACGCATTGTGCGGGCGGTAACGTCGTTTTTCGGGACGCAGCAGCAGATCAGAAGGCCGGTAAGCAGAGCGAAATGACGGTTCATGTCTGGTCGAGGGTTAGGTTGTGGTACTACAAATATACATTATAAAATCGAGACTGTACGGGTTGTGCCCGGGCGGCGGCGTTTTTGGTGCTGTCTCAGTATGCCGCCGTCAGCCTTGTTGCTGCGGTAAAGCCGGCCCGGGCCATCGGGGCGCAATTGCAGTCGCCGCTTAGGGCATCCCCGGATGCCTGGTGTGCGGTTGCGTCAGTCACCCGGCCGGAGGCTGTCGCAGGACAAGTACGGCCGGTGGTGCCGACGACGATACCCTGACCGGCCGCGGATGTGCCGTACCCGTTTTGCAGGGCGAACGGCAGGGCGGGCGGTATGGACGGTCTCCTGCTGGGGAGGTAGGCCGAAAGAGTCCGGAATTTCTTTTCCATCGTTTTTAGGCTTTAAGATATGACAAATATATAAGTTTAATTTTAATACAAGTGTTAAAAAGAGATTAAAAGGAAATTTATTTTTGATTATTTGTTGTGTTTATGTTGTTATTTATCTTGCCTTTTATTACTTTTGTCCGCAACGTAGTCGAAGTCCGGTCAACTTCCATCCTCTTTCCATCATTCAATATTAAAGCAAGCAAATATGAAAATCATGCGATTTATCGGAATCGTCTTCGCGCTGTTTTCGGCGGGAAGCCCGTCGGATACGTCGGCGCAGGATTCCGGGAAAAAATACAAGGTCTATATGGTCTCCAATTCCCATCTCGACACGCAGTGGCGGTGGGACGTGAAAGCCACGATCGACGATTACCTATATAATACGGCTGTGCAGAATCTGGCGCTGCTCGAAAAATATCCGCATTACGTGTTCAATTTCGAAGGTGCCGTCAAGTACGAATGGATCAAGGAGTACTATCCGCACCTCTTCGAGCGCATCCGGAAATTCGTAGCCGACGGGCGATGGAACATTTCGGGGGCTTCGTTCGAGGCCAACGACCCGAACATGCCGTCGTCGGAGTCGTTTATCCGCAACATCCTGCTTGCACAGGAGTTTTATAAAAAGGAGTTCGGCATCAAGTCGAAGGATATGTTCCTGCCCGACTGCTTCGGATTCAGCCAGGTCATGCCGACGCTGGGACACCACTGCGGCCTGATCGGTTTCTCGACGCAGAAATTGTCGTGGCGCACCGAGCCGCTTGTCGGCGACTCCAAAACCCCGTTTCCGATCGGGCTCTGGGAAGGGGTCGACGGCGCCCGCATCATGGTGGCGCTCGAGCCGGGACGCTATTCGTGGAACGAGTTTCCCGAAGGGGATCTGAGCGCCAACGAGGAATTGGCCGAAAGCGCCCGGAAGTCGCCTTTCGGCATCGCTTACCGGTACTATGGCAACAAACTGGCGAACGGAGCCGGAGACCACGGCGGCTCGGCCCTGCCCCGCAGCATCCAGCTGCTCGAGGAGGGGATTACGAACGGCAAGGGGCCCGTGCAGCTTGTCAGCGCCACGTCCTCGCAGCTCTACGAGGATTATATGCCCTACGGGAACCATCCGGAACTCCCGGTGTTCGTCGGGGAGATGCCTCTCGACGTCCACGCTCCGGGCTGTTATACCTCCCAGGCCGAGATGAAGCGTTACAACCGCCGTAACGAACAGTTGGCCGATGCCGCCGAGCGTTCGGCCGTGATCGCCGACTGGATGGGAGCCGTACCTTATCCGAAAGAGGCGCTTAACGATGCCTGGAAGCGTTTCCTCTGGCACCAGTTCCACGACGACCTTACGGGAACCAGCATTTGGGAGGCTTATACCTATTCCTGGAACGACGAATTCCTGGCGCAGGGGCAATTCTGCGATGTGATCCTCGCCTCGGCCGGGGCTGCGGCATCCGTAATGGACACCCGCGCGAAGGGAAGTCCGGTACTGGTTTATAACCCCGCCGCTTATTCGCGCAGGAGCCTTGTCGAGGCGACGGTCGACCTGCCTGCGGAGGCCGAAGGGGTGGCCGTTTATGCGCCGGACGGGAAGACCGTTCCTGCGCAGATCGTTGCCCGCGACGGTGCCAGGGCGACCGTGCTGTTTGCCGCCGCGATGGAACCCGTAAGCTATGCGGTATACGACGTGAGGGCCGGCAAGGCCGGCAAGGGCAAGGTGCTCAGGGCCTCGGGCAATACGCTCGAGAACTGGGTCTATAAGGTGACGCTCGATGCGAACGGCGACATCGCCTCGGTCATTGACAAGCGCAACGGCCGCGACCTGGTCGAAAAAGGCAAGGCCTTCCGCCTTGCGGTGCTGACCCCCAATGTGTCGAACCGCTATCCGGCATGGGAGATCCACAAGGCGACGCTCGACCAGACACCCGAACCCGTGGATACGGATGTCCGGATCAGCGTGGCGGAGTGCGGCGCCGCACGGGCCTCCCTGAAAGTAGAACGGCGGTACGGCGATTCCCGGCTGGTGCAGTATATCCGCCTGACCGACGGCGGGGACGACGAGCGTATCGATATCGTGGCCGACATTGACTGGAAGACGCCCGACGCCCTGCTCAAGGCCGAATTCCCGATGTCCGTTTCCGCCGAGGAGGCCGTCTACGACATCGGCATCGGCAACCAGCGCCGTCCCACCAACCACCAGCGGGCGCACGAAACATTCGCCCATCATTGGGCAGACCTCTCGGACGGGGACTATGGCATCGCCGTTCTGAACGATTCGAAATACGGCTGGGACAAACCCGCCGACAATACCCTGCGCCTGAGTCTGCTGCATACGCCTTCGACCGAGAAACGCTATGCCGACCAACGGGATCTGGATTTCGGACGCCATACGATGACTTACTCGCTCGTCGGGCACGATGGCGACCATAACCGCGCCGGGGTGGTGGAGAAAGGCGAGCTGCTCAACCAGCCGCTCCTCAGCTTCACGACGCCGAAGCACCCCGGGAAGCTGGGACGCAGGTTCTCTTTTGTCGCGGCTTCGACCCCGCAGATCGCCGTCAAGGCGCTTAAGAAGGCCGAGGACGGCAGCGGTTATATCGTCCGCGTATTCCAAACAACGGGCCGGGAGGTGCGCGGCGCCGAGCTGGCTTTCCCCGTGCGGATCGTTTCGGCCGAGGAGGTGAACGGAATCGAGGAGCCGGTCGGGGAAGCACGATTCGAAGGCAACCGGCTGCTCGTCGATGCCGGGCGTTTCGCGCCCAAGACCTATAAGATTACGCTGGCGGAGGCTCCCGTGGCCGCCCCTGCGATCGAGAATGCCTTTGTGGATTTCCCTGTAAACCAGAACTCCATTTCGAGCGACCCGTTCAAGTCCGTCGCCAAGGTGGATAAGGAGTGCAACTCCTATGCTGCCGAGCTCATGCCCGAAGTGATCGTCCATGGCGGCATCGAATACCGCCGCGGCGAACCCGACGTGAAAAACGTGCTGAACTGCAAGGAGGCCGTCACGGTCGATTTGCCGCAGGGCGATTACAACAAGGTCTACATCCTCGCATCGTCGTCCAGGGGCGACCGCAAGGCCGTATTCGACGTCGACGGCCGCAAATACGAGGCTGTCGTGCCCTATTACTCGGGCTTCCGCGCCCAGTGGGCCTGGGCCGGCAAGACCAAATCGTTCGTCAAGGACGGAACGATCGCCCATATCGGGAACCACCGGCACAAGATGAACGGCCGGAACGATGCCTATACCTTCACGTACCTTTACAGGCTCGGGTTCGATATCGCCCCCGGAGCCGGAAAGCTGACATTGCCCGAGGATGCCGACATCAATATTTTCGCCATTACGGTCTCCGGGAACCGGATCGACGGGACGCGGTGGGCCTGCGAGCCGCGTGCCCTGCCCGTGATCGAATAACGGGGAGCCACTCTATATGCGATAAGCCCGCTCCGGATGTTTTCGGAACGGGCTTATTCTCTATCCCTTTTCAGTAGTCACACGATCCGTAGCCGGGGATGCGCTATAGGGTGACGGCCCTCTGAAATGCAGGCCGGAGCGTTATTGCGGGCGCGGGGGCATTTATCGCCTGAAAAATTTTGCGATCCGGGTGGTTGCGGCGGTACCCATACGGAACCGTCCCCGGATATTTTCGCTCTGGTGCTGCCGGGCCGGGTTATGCAGCCATTCGTGGAAGTCGACGTATATGCCTTTATTGATCATGAATTCGAAAGCTGCGTTCTTCAGCCTTTTTTCTTCGTTGTAACCGGACTGGATGTTGGCGATCAGGTCTTCGAACGCGGCAAAATTGTACGGGTTGGAAACTGGGATTTCGGCTGTGTAATGTTGCTTTTTCATAACTTTTATCTTTTTTATAATTGAAGTTTTGTTTCATCAATTCTAAACGACCCAAAGTATTCGGAATCGGCTCCCTGACAGCGTGTGTATGCACTGCAATTTTGCCGGCTTGTCCGGCGGGAAAATGGTCGGTATATGTTGCGTCGAAAATAATCGGTACAGCCTGCTTTCGGATCCGGCTGTATTGCCGACAGGGGTGTTCACTGCCGCGATCGTGTCGGCAAAGGTAGGGACAATATGTTGAAATCCAAGCTTTTTGTGATGTTTTTTTTGATGCAAAAAATCGAAAAAAAACTTGCATTGGATTTTATTATTATATTAATATAATAATACCCTTGCCGGAAGGGGTAAGAATCCGGAGCGATTTTTCTTGTCTTTTCGCTTGTTCCGTTATCGGATTAATAATGTTCTGAATTGCATCCTGGTGGAAATGGCTTTATTATTGGAGCGGAAGCCCGGTGCGGAAAATTCGGGACATACGAAATTTTTTCGCCCGATCGGCGGGAATCCGCCTTAATTTTATACATTTGCAAAATCATGTCTCCTGCATTGCGGATAAAACTTTTTTTCGCTCTTGCGGCGTTGTGCCTCGCCTCTGCGGTAAGGGCACAGGGCGGCGCCTATGCCGTCAGCGGCCGGGTGATCGACCGCCTGACGCGCCGGCCGGTCGCCTATGCCGCCGTAGTGCCCGTCGGACAGGAACAACGCGGCGCATCGACCGATTCGCTGGGACGCTTCCGCCTCGAGCGGGTGCAGGCGGGTATTTTCCGCCTCTCGGCCTCGTCCGTGGGGTACAAGACCGTCGTCACGCCCGAATACCTCGTTTCGGCCGCCACGCCGTTCATCGAAATCGAAATGGAGGAGGATGCCACGCAGCTCGAAGCCGTGACGGTCGTGCCTTCGCCGTTCCGCGCCACGGCCGAAAGCCCCGTCGGGTTGCAGGTCATCGGGGTGCGGGAGATCGAGAAGAGCCCCGGCGCCAACCGTGACGTGTCGCGTATCGTACGTTCGTACCCCGGCGTGTCGTTCTCGCCCGTGGGCTATCGCAACGATCTGATCGTACGCGGCGGCGGCCCGTCGGAAAACAAGTTCTATCTGGACGGCATCGAAATCCCCAATATCAACCACTTTGCCACGCAGGGCGCCACGGGCGGCCCCGTGAGCATCCTCAATGCCGATCTGATCCGCGAGATCAATTTCTACACCGGGGCTTTCCCGGCCGACCGTTCCGGGGCGCTGAGCTCGGTGCTGGACATCCGGCTGCGGGACGGGAATCCCGAGAAACAGACTTTCAAGGCGACGCTCGGGGCTTCGGAGGTGTCGCTGAGCGGGAGCGGCCATATCGGCGAGAAAACCTCCTACCTCTTCTCGCTGCGCCAGTCTTACCTGCAACTGCTGTTCAAGATGATCGGCCTGCCTTTCCTGCCGAACTACATCGACGGGCAGCTGAAGGTCAAGACGCGCCTTTCGGAGCACGACGAGCTGACGGTATTGGGGCTGGCGGGCTTCGACAACATGAAACTCAACCTCGACGAGGAGGGTGAAGATGCCGAGTACCTGCTGAGTTACCTGCCCCGCATCCGCCAGGAGACCTTCACCGTCGGGGCCGCATGGCGCCACTATGCGGGCCGCCATGTGCAGACCGTGTCGCTCGGGCACACCTACCTGAATAACCGCAACCTCAAATACCGCGGTAACGACGACTCGTCGGAGGACAACCTGACACTGCGGCTGCGCTCCGTGGAGCAGAAGACCACGCTGCGCGCTGAAAACCGCAGCTATCTGGGGCGCTGGACGGTGCGCGAAGGTGCCGAGCTGAGCTATTCGGGCTATACGAACCGTACCGAGCAGCGGCTTTTCACCGATGAGGCGGTGCTCTCGGACTACCGTACCCGGCTGGGGATCGTGGGCTGGGGCCTGTTCGCCGGCGCGGATTATGCCTCGGCGGACAAGCGCTTCACGGCGTCGGTCGGCGTGCGTGCCGACGGGGCCGACTATTCCGCGCGCATGGCGAAGTTCTGGCGTCAGCTTTCGCCTCGGGCGTCGGTCTCATACCAGCTCGGCAAAGGGTGGTCGCTGAGCGGAAGCGCCGGGCTTTATTACCAGTTGCCGCCCTATACGGCCCTGGGGTTCAAGCAGGACGGGGCGCTGGTGAACGAGGCGTTGGACTACCTGCGCGTGGGAATGATCAGCGTCGGAGGCGGATGGCGCCTGCGCGACCGCCTGGTCGTCTCGGTCGAGGGGTTCTACAAGAAATACGGGAATATCCCGCTTTCCGTCTCGGACGGCATCCCGCTCTCGTGCAAAGGCGACGACTATGGCGTGGTTGGCAACGAAGCGCTGCGCCCGACGGCCGTCGGGCGGTCGTACGGGGTCGAGGCGATGGCACGCTGGCAGATACCCGGGAGGGTCAACCTCGTCGGTTCGGTGACCCTGTTCCGCAGCGAGTACCGTGCCGATGCCGCATCGGAGTATATCGTATCGGCCTGGGACAGCCGTTTCGTGGCGAACCTCAGCGGCACGTACGACCTGCCGCGCAACTGGAGCGTCGGGGCGCGCCTGAGCGCCGTGGGCGGGACGCCCTATACGCCCTACGATGTCGAAAAATCGTCGCTGGTCGAAGCCTGGGACGCCCAGGGGCGCCCGTACTATGACTATGGGCGTTACAACGACGGGCGGCTCGACACCTTTGCGCAGGTAGACCTGCGTATCGACAAAACCTTCTATTTCCGCCGCTGTATGCTCGGCCTTTACATCGACCTGCAGAACGTGACGGGCAGCAAACTCCGCCGTCCCGACGTGCTGATGTCGACGGGCGTGGTGGAGAACCCCCAGGCCCCGGCGGCGGAACAGCGTTACCGCATGAAGTATATCGGGCAGCAGAGCGGGTCGCTTATCCCTACGCTGGGGATCACCGTTGAGTTTTAGAGAATCCGGGGTCGTGTCTTTGGGCGATATCCGGATCCGGAGCGATAACCGGGGCGGGGCTGGGAAGCCGACCTGCCGCTGCGGCAGGCAGGGAGGTGTCGGGAGAGAAATACGGAACCGCAGGGGGCGGAGATGCCGGCCCCTGCGGTTCCGTGCGATCCGGGGCGTGCCGGTGGCTATTTCCCGCTGCCCGTGGTATTCGCGCCTTTCCTGCGATCCATCGCGAAGCTGATGATGAACGGCATGGAGAGGAATACGAGCGTGCCGACGACTACCAGCCACGTGTAGGTGGCCGGGCTGCCTACGGGCAGCTGCGACGGCGGGAAGAAGGTGACGATGAACGAGAAGAGCACGGCCAGAAACCCGATGCCCCCGACGGCCCACATGCCGGCGTTCCCGCCCGGAACGCGGTAGCTGCGGGTGAGGCCGGGCTGCGTGTAGCGCAGGCGGATGCCCGCGGCGTACATCATCATATACATCACCAGGTAGAGCCCTACGGTTAGTGCGCTCAGCAGGAAGAA
>NZ_FR893406.1:33568-51817 GCF_000435435.1 Alistipes sp. CAG:29
CAGAAGAACACCACGCCCACGTCGTCCATGACGATGTAGAGCGACGAGAGCAGCGTGACGATGCAGCCCTGTATGACGAGGATGTTGACCTGCACGCCGTTTTTGTTGGTCTTTTGCAGGAAACAGGGCAGTACACCCTCCTGGGCCGTCCACAGCAGGCCGCGGCTCGGGCCCGAAATCCACGACATGACGCCGGCCAGTGCGCCGAATGCCACGAGCAGCCCCATGACGTTCGAGAGCCAGCCGATGTGGTAGTGGTCGAAGACGATCTGAAACGTGGTGAACAGCCCCGACTGGAGGTTGATCTGGTCGTAGGGGGTGATGATCGCCACGGCCAGCGCACCCAGCGTGAAGAGCCCGAACGAGATCAGCGCCGCCAGGAACATGGCGCGCGGGAACTGGGTCTGCGGCTTATCGAGCTCCGGGGCATGTACGGCGTGTACCTCGACGCCGGCGAAGAGCAGCAGTATCCCGGCCAGGAATGCGATGTCGCTCATGCCCGTGATGTGCGGGAAGAGGCGCGGATGCACGTGGTGCGCCGCGTCGATATTGACGACCTGGCTGACGGTGTCGGGGATGTGCTCCAGTGCGACGGGGTTGCCTCCGGCCATCCAGATGACGGCCATGACGATTACGACGATGCCGGGAAGCACCGTGCCGATCAGAAACCCTTTGCTCGTAATGCCCGATATGGCCGAGGTGCCGCGCAGCGTGACCAGCGTGGCGCACCAGTACATGGCGATCGAGAAAAGCCCCACGAAAAGTCCGTTCTGCGCCAGGCCGGGCATCCCGATCATATAGGCGATCGAGGCTGCGGCAAAGCCCAGCACG
Source organism: Alistipes sp. CAG:29 (assembly GCF_000435435.1). Taxonomy (NCBI): domain Bacteria; kingdom Pseudomonadati; phylum Bacteroidota; class Bacteroidia; order Bacteroidales; family Rikenellaceae; genus Alistipes; species Alistipes sp. CAG:29. Next base: position 34,400 of record NZ_FR893406.1, read on the forward strand.
GTGGGGTACCATACGACGTTCTGGATCCATTGCAGGAAGATGGCCGTGAACCCCAGGTGTTTGTTGAACGCCTCCTTGACCCAGGTGTAGACCCCGCCGCCCTTCGAGGCGAAGGCGCTTCCCAGTTCGGCACCTACCAGCGCCGCCGGGATCAGGAACAGGAACGTGGCGAAAAAGATGTAGAAGAACATCGTCAGCTCCTCCTGCGCCATCATCGGGAGTCCGCGCAGGCTGATAACCGCCGCCGCGGTCATCAGGGCGAGCTGTGTCGTGGTGATATTTTTACGTTTTGCCATGATGTGGAATTGTGTTTTACAACTGGCCGTCAATCAGTTTCTGTGCCGCAACGCGGCCGGGCTGATGTTTTTTCGGGCGTGTGCATGGTTTATGCGGGCGTTTCCGCGCCCCGCGGGCTCCTCTGCGCCTGCGTGTTGACCGCCTGCGGACGGGGCGCAAAAAAACAGCAGGGAATCTCACGATTGCCTGCTGCCCTTGGAGGATTGCCCTCCTAAAACTACTAACCCAAACTTAAATAAATGAAGAAACCTCACTGCGGTTGCTGTTCCGCAGTTACCCGGTATGTTGCAAATCCCGTGCCGCGGCGCCGTGTCGGAAAGGCGTTTGTGTGTGCGGCGGGGGTGCGGCCTATGATACATGCCGGCGGGAAAGGGTATAAACAACTGCAGGATGTCCCCACGGACATCCTGCGTGTGCTGTTTCCGGTAATCCCGGGTTGTGGCAAGGGGATTATTTCTACTTGCGTTTGTCCCTCATCTCCACGGCGCCTTCGTAAGTGCCGCTGACCTTGCGGCCTTTGTCGGTCGTAAAGTCGAGTACGAAGCGGTAGTTGGTGCCGACCTTCGTGACTGTCACCGTGCCGGACGTGATGAACCCGTAAACCGATTCGTTGGAGGCGTTGCGTTCCTCGCAATAGGTTCCCATGGCCAGCATGGAGTCCATGAACTCTATCTGCTCGCCCGGTGCGTAGGTGCCCGGCGTGCCTGTGTCGGACACCGTGTAGGTTCCTTCCTGGAGTACCATTTCTTCGGAAAGTGCGGTCGTCAGGTAGAGCGATACCATATGCCCGGCCCCTATGAGGTAGTCGTAATCGTCGTTGACCGTCGGCTGGACATCGTAGAGGTTTACGACGCAGTCGTTTGCCGTGCCGGCATCGTTGTTATAGTATTTAGCCAGTGCGCGGATGAAAGTTGCGTTCGTGACGTCGTTTTCGAGGTCGGGCAGGGGCTCGATTTTGACGGCTGTCTTGTCCTCGATCGTAATCGGGCCGGTGTAGCTGGCCGTGAACTCTTTGTCGTCGGTCGTGGTCAGCGTGGCCTTGACCGTAAAGGTCGAGCCGGACTTTGTCACAGCGATCGTTCCTGCCTTGAATTCCACTTTCGTGATATTCCCCTTGCCGTCGTTGACCATGCAGTAGGTCTTGGCCGGGTGGAATGTCGAAATGGATTTGTCGGTGGCATATTTGTAGGTGCGATCCGGCAGGACGATGTTATTCATATTCGTGGGAGTAAATTGATAGAGGTTCAGGCTCATGGTACGCCCGGCTCCGATGGTCGCATACACTCCGTCGGCACCTACGGCCTCGCCGTCGGCTAATATGACGAGGTATTCACCGTATCGGCCACCTTCGGGAATACCATAATAGCCGCCGGCTACCTGGCGGTCGAAGACGGCCGGGCCGCTCAAATCCTTGTCGGTGGCCATTTCAATCGACTTGACTTCGGAATAGACCTCTTTGTTGGATGCTGCGACGGCGATGACATAGGTGGTGCCGTCTTTCAGGTTGTCTACGGTGATCTCCCCGGCCTGTGCGATGGCTGTACCGTCGGTGAGGATTTTTTCGGCCGTCGGGACAGGCGTGCCGTCCGCTTTTTCGAGGCATACGTAGGCGGCCTTCTCCGTGTCGGCGAGGCCTACCGTAAAGGTGAGTGTCGTCGGGGCTGTGGCTCCCGCTGTCAGCGTCACCACGGGCGTCGGCGTTCCGGTTGCCATCACGATGCTATTGACTTCCGAGTAGATCCCGGTGTTGGCGACAGCTGCCGCGATGACGTAGGTGGTCGAGGGTTTCAGGTTCTCGACAAGGATATCGCCCGTCTGTGCGATGGCTTTGCCGTCACGCAGTATCTCCTCGGCCGTGGGAAGGGTCAGCCCCTCGGTCTTTTCGAGGCAGACATAGGCTGCGGTTTCTGGGTCGGTCAGGGCGGCGTTGAACGTAAGGGTCGTTGTGGTGGACTGGCCCGGTGTCAGGACGACCGCGGGATGTACGCCGGGTGCCGAGGTGGTGTGCTCGATCGAGCTGACCTTACCGTTGATGTTGCCTTTCAGGGCGACGGCGGAGAGGCGGTAGGCCGTGTTGGGTTCGAGGCCGGCGATCTCGACGACGCCCGATGCGCTTACGGACTGGCCTTCGGCGATGATCGTCGCTGCCGCAGGCACGGCTTCGGACGCCTTGGTGCAGATGTAGCTGCATTTGTCCGCATCCTTGAGTGTGAGCGTGAATTTCAGGGAGTTGAATGCGGCGTCGCCGATGGCGAGCGTGACGCTTGGGTCAGGATTTCCCCCCCCCTCGTTTTTGTCGTCGCATGAGCTTAGCAGACCAGAGCACAGCACCAACAGTGCCGTTCCCCATGACAGGAAAGATTTGATCATAGTGGTTAAACTTTGGAAATTAGTGGGTTAATACTGTTGTTCGGGCGCAGGGCCGGTCGTCTTTGGATATTCAATCGGGTTTACGGGGCGGCCGTGCAATATGTGACGGGATAAAAATAACCTTTCTGCCAATAAAATCCAAATTTTTTTTTATCCGTCTTGCCTGAAAGTGCGATAAATCGGGGGTGAGGGTGCCGGAGTGAACGGGTGGAGGACAATATATAACAAGACAGCAGGGAATCTCACGATTGCCTGCTGCCCTTGGAGGATTGCCCTCCTAAAACTACTAACCCAAACTTAAATAAATGAAGAAACCTCACTGCGGTTGCTGTCCGCAGTTGACTATCCTCTCGCAAAACGTATGCCAAAGACAAAGGCCCGGAACATGATTCCGGGCCTTGCGCCGTTGCGGGGTATTACTGCGCCCCTGCGGGATATTTTCCGTAAGGGTTACCGGAAGATGCCCGTGTAGGTCGAGGGCGAGAGGGCGCGCAGCTCCTCTTTCACCGCCTCGGCCACGTCGAGCGTCTCGATGAATGCGGCGATCGACTCGTGCGTGATATGGGCGTTGGTGCGGGTCAGGGCCTTGAGCGCCTCGTAGGGCTTGGGATAACCTTCGCGGCGCAGGATGGTCTGGATGCCTTCGGCAACGACGGCCCAGTTGTTCTCCAGGTCGCGCTCGAGGGCTTCGCGGTTGAGGATTACCTTGTTCAGCCCCTTCATCAGCGAGCGGAGCGCGATGGCCGCATGGGCAATGGGGACGCCGATGTTACGCAGCACGGTCGAATCTGTCAGGTCGCGTTGCAGGCGCGAAACGGGGAGCTTCGACGCGAGGTGTCCGAAGACGGCGTTGGCGATGCCGAAATTCCCCTCGGCGTTCTCGAAGTCGATGGGGTTGACCTTATGGGGCATGGCGCTCGAACCGACTTCGCCCGCCTTGATCTGCTGTTTGAAGTATTCCATCGAGATGTACGTCCACATGTCGCGGCAGAGGTCGATCAGGATGGTGTCGATGCGCTTCATGTTGTCGAAGATCGCCGCGAGGTTGTCGTAATGCTCGATCTGCGTGGTATATTGCGAGCGGCAGAGCCCCAGCGTTTCGCCCACGAATTTGTTGGCGAAGGCTACCCAGTCGTACTGCGGGTAGGCTGCCCGGTGGGCGTTGAAGTTGCCTGTTGCGCCGCCGAATTTGGCGGGCACTGCGATGTCGTGCAGCATGGCGAGCTGTTTCTCCACGCGTTCGACAAAGACCATGAACTCCTTGCCCAGCGTCGTGGGGGAGGCCGGCTGGCCGTGGGTGCGGGCCAGCATCGGCACGTCGCGCCATTCGTCGGCGAAGGCGGCCAGTTTGTCGCGCACCTCTTCGACGGCCGGGTAGTAAACCCCTGCCATAGCGTCCTTGAGCGAGAGCGGGATGGCCGTGTTGTTGATGTCCTGCGAGGTGAGGCCGAAATGTACGAATTCCTTGTAAGCCCCCAGTCCGAGGCTGTCCATTTTTTCCTTGATGATGTACTCTATGGCTTTGACGTCGTGGTTGGTGACCGATTCGATCTCCTTCACGCGCTCGGCGTCGGCCGGTGCGAAATCGAGGTACAGGGCGCGCAGGGCTGCGAATTTCGTATGGTCGATGTCCGCCAGCTGGGGCAGCGGCAACTCGCACAGCGCGATGAAATACTCCACTTCGACGCGGATGCGGTAGCGGATGAGCGCCTGTTCTGAAAAATAATCGGCTAATTTCCCCGTTGTATTACGGTAGCGGCCATCGACGGGGGAGATGGCGGTAAGGCTGTTGAGCGGATTGGAGTTCATGGATTTATGTATGGTTTTATATAATACGCCTCCGGCGTCCGGACTCCGCCTGCGCCCGGCAGGGCCTGCCCGAAGGCTTTGCCCCGCCCGCCGGCAAAGTTCCGGCACCAAATTTACGACATTTAATTGAAATACGCATAATTTTCCCTACCTTTGTAGGGTTGTAAACCGAAAATGCAATGAATTTTCTGACAGCGATCATAGATGGCCTGGTGAGGTTCGTGCAGCGCAATCCGCTGACGACCCTGGTCATCCTCATCCTGGCTGTCGGCGCCCCGGCGCTGCTCAGGGGAATCGCACTTTTTTTTCTCTATTTCATTATGGGAGTCATCGTATTGGTAGTAGCGGCGATCCTGCTGTTCCGCTGGCGCGTCTATAAGATGCGCCGCCGGATGGAAGAACAGTTCGGCGAAGGGAACTTCGGCGGACAGGGCTTCGGCTCGCCCTTTGCAGGGGAGCCCCGCAAGGGTCGCGAAGGCGAAGTGAAGGTATATAAAACCTCGGAAACGCCCGAGAAACGGGTCTCGCGCGACGTGGGCGACTATGTCGAATTCGAAGAGACCAAGGAGCCCGGAGAGGAGTAGCGCCATGTGGAAGATATTTGAGTTGATCGGCCGTTATTTCATGCTGATGGGAAAGGTCTTTTCCCGTCCGGAGAAGGCTGCCATCTACCGCCGGCGCATCATTTACGAAATGGAGTCTCTGGGAATCGACTCGATCGGCCTGACGGCCATTATTTCGGTATTCATCGGTGCGGTCATCACCCTGCAGATGTGCATCAACCTCGATTCGCCGTTCATCCCCCGTTCGCTGGTCGGTTACGCCACGCGCGAGACGATGATCCTCGAATTCTCGTCGACGGTCGTGGCGCTGATCCTGGCCGGCAAGGTTGGTTCGAGCATCGCTTCGGAGATCGGCACGATGCGCATTACCGAACAGATCGACGCACTGGAGATCATGGGTGTCAATTCGGCTTCGTACCTCATCCTGCCGAAGATCGTCGCCGCGGTGGTCTTCTTCCCGTTCCTGACGATCCTCAGCATCGCCATCGGAATCATCGGCGGCTGGGCCATCGCCTACCTGACCGGCATTATGATCCCGGCCGACTATGTCGACGGACTGCTGATGGACTTCAAGCCCTATTCGATCGTCTACTCGCTTATCAAGACCGCCGTGTTCGCCTATATCATCACCTCGATTTCGGCGTTCTACGGTTACTTTGCCAAGGGCAATTCGCTCGAAGTGGGCGCCGCCTCGACGCGCGCCGTGGTGGCCAGTTCCGTGGTAATCATGATCTTTAACCTGATCCTTACGCAAGTCCTGCTGATATGATACGTGCCGAGCACATCACCAAATCGTTCGACGGGCGCGTGGTGCTCGACGACATCTCGATCGAGTTCCTGACCGGGAAGACCAACCTCATCATCGGGCGCAGCGGTTCGGGCAAGACCGTGCTGCTGAAAACGCTGGTAGGGCTGCATGAACCCGATTCGGGCGACGTGTGGTACGACGATACGAATTTCACGCGTCTCGATTTCCGCGAGCGGCGCGCCATCCGCAAGGACATCGGCATGATTTTCCAGGGCGGGGCGCTGCTCGACTCTTCGACCGTCGAGGAGAACGTCAAGCTGCCGCTCGACCTCTTCACCTCGCAGAGCGAGAAAGAGAAGATGGAACGTGTGGATTTCTGCCTGCAGCGCGTGCGGCTGGAAGACGCCAACCACCTCTATCCCGCCGAGTTGTCGGGCGGAATGATCAAGCGCGTGGCCATCGCCCGCGCCATCGTGCTCAACCCGCGTTACCTGTTCTGCGACGAGCCCAACTCGGGCCTCGACCCGCAGACCTCGATCGTCATCGACAACCTGATCCACGAAATCACGCGCGAGTACAACATCACGACGATCATCAATACGCACGATATGAACTCGGTGATGGAGATCGGCGAGAAAATTGTATACATCCACGAAGGCCGCAAGTGGTGGGAGGGTACCAAGGACGATATCCTGCATGCCGACAACCCGGAACTCAACGATTTCGTATTCGCCTCGGCGATGGCCAAAAAGGCCAAGCTGGCTGCAAAGTAGGCAGCCGGGTTCCTAAAAAAATTTAATTTTTTATTTGCGTAATATACATAAAGTATGTACTTTTGCGCAGTGAAAAAATAGTGCATTTTTTTATTAACAAATAAATCATAAAACTATGTCAAAGATCAAAGTTGGTATCAACGGTTTCGGTCGTATCGGCCGTCTGGTATTCCGCGCTGCATGCAACAATGCAGACATTGAGGTTGTAGGTATCAATGACCTCGTTCCGGTAGACTACATGGCTTACATGCTCAAGTACGACTCGGTACACGGCCGTTTCAACGGTACGATCGACTATAACGTGGAGAAGGGCCAGCTCATCGTGAACGGCAACGTGATCCGCGTAACCGCCGAGAAGGATCCCGCAAACCTGAAGTGGAACGAAGTCGGCGCCGAGTATATCGTAGAGTCGACCGGTCTGTTCCTGACCAAGGAGAAAGCCGAGGCCCACATTGCAGCCGGTGCCAAATATGTCGTTATGTCGGCCCCCTCGAAGGACGACACCCCGATGTTCGTATGCGGCGTGAACACCGACAGCTACGCCGGCCAGAAGATCGTTTCGAACGCATCGTGCACCACGAACTGCCTCGCTCCGCTGGCTAAGGTCATCAACGACAACTTCGGCATCGTCGAGGGTCTCATGACCACCGTACACGCTACCACCGCAACGCAGAAGACCGTAGACGGCCCCTCGATGAAGGACTGGCGCGGCGGCCGTGCTGCCGGCGGCAACATCATCCCCTCGTCGACCGGTGCTGCAAAGGCCGTAGGCAAGGTGATCCCCGCCCTGAACGGCAAACTGACCGGTATGGCATTCCGCGTTCCGACGCTCGACGTTTCGGTCGTAGACCTGACCTGCCGTCTGGAGAAGGGCGCTTCGTACGACGAGATCAAGGCTGCCATGAAGAAGGCTTCGGAGAACGAGTTCAAGGGTATCATCGAGTACACCGAGGACGACGTGGTTTCGACCGACTTCACGGGTGACGCCAACACCTCGATCTTCGACGCCAAGGCCGGTATCGCACTCAACCCGAACTTCGTGAAGCTCGTGGCTTGGTACGACAACGAGTGGGGCTACTCGAACAAGGTCGTGATGCTGATTCAGAAGATGGCCGCTTACAACAACAAATAATCGTAAGCCGTCGCTATAATGGAAGAAGGAACCCGTGTGGGTTCCTTCTTTTTTTGTGGCTGCGGGGGGGCTGAGGTTGCCCTGCCAGGCAACGTGTTCCGGGACGGCGGGTGTTGTCCCGGGATGCCCGCTACCGGGCTTCGGAATCCACGCGCATCTCGATCGAGGCGCCCGACCACTGGTTGATGAGGCGTTTCTCCGCGCGGAGCCGCCGTCCGCCGTATGCGATGCGGATTTCGACTTCGAAGGGTGCCGTGTCGCCGATGTCGTTGCCGGCCGGCAGCGTATGGGGTACGATATAGATGTAGAGCAGAAGGTGGTCGCACGGCCCGGTTTCGAGACTTGCGCGGCCGCCGCCGGGATTCCCGGCGGGCTTTTCCCGCAGGTTCGAGCCGACGTCGGCGACATGTGCCTCGGTCGATGCGAAGCCGGTGCGGTTGCCCGCCGTGTCGAAGCAGCCGCACATCAGCGCGACGTTGTAGCGCCACCAGCCTTCGTAGCGGCTCGAAATCTCGATTGTGAATCCCTCTTTTGTTGCCATACGGTGCAAATATAACGATTTTTGCCGAAGATGGAATCCGCGGCCGGAATTTCCGGAGCCTGTGCCGTGCCTCTTCTGCGGGCGGGCGACCGGATATCCGGGAGTGCGGGGATGCTAAAACTCTGCATTTTCTTTGCAAATGTCTTATATTTTCGTAACTTTGTGCCCTAAATGCGCTCCTATGGAGGAAACAAAAAGATATACGATTGCTTACAGGGGGCTCAGGAGCGGCCTGCACGACTTCCATTTCAAGGTCGACGGCGGGTTGTTCAGGGCTTTCGGCAGTACGGAAATCAAGGACGGGGACTGCGATGTCTCGGTCGCCCTGGAGCGCGGCGAGTCGATGCTTACGCTTGATGTTACCGTGGACGGGAGTGTCGTCGTGGAGTGCGACCGGTGTCTGGAAGACTGCAATGTGCCAATCCATTACGAGGGACAGTTGCTGGTGAAATTCTCGGACGAGGTGCATGAGTACGACGGCGAAGTCATGTGGCTGCTGCCGATGGAGGACGAAGTCGACCTGACGCAGTACATCTACGAGAGTATCGTACTGGCGCTGCCTTACCAGCGGGTGCATCCCGACGGGGAGTGCAATCCCGACATGCTGGAACGTTTCCGCATCGTTTCCGACGAGGAGTTCGGGAGGCTCGAAGACAGGGCCGAGGCCGAGGGCCGCAACGAGGGCGAATGGGCCAAGCTGGCCGCGCTCAAGGAACAGATGGAGGCCGACGGGACGCAAACAGAACAAAAGGAATAAGCTATTTCCGGCCGGGAGGCGCTTTTGTTCCGGGCCGGGAAATATTTAGGACAGGAAATACGTTAAACTTATAATTTATATTGTAAAATGGCACATCCTAAACACAAAGTCTCGTCGACGCGACGCGATAAGAGAAGAACTCATTACAAGGCTGTCGTTCCGACGGTGGTCATCTGCTCGAACTGCGGCGCAGCTACGTTGTATCACCGCGTATGCCCCGAATGCGGGTTCTATCGCGGAAAGCTGGCGATCGAGAAAAAGGCTGCCGAATAAATCGGCAGGGTTAAAGAGTGCATCCGCGAGGCTGCCCTCTTTTTAATTTATGCAAGCACCTGTCTTTGTGTGTGCGGCCGTCCGGCCTGTGACCGGATGCCGGCAGGGAGGGGCGGGACGTGAAGTTTAACCAAATCGCACGATTATGTTAAAGATTGGTGTAGATGCCATGGGAGGTGATTATGCGCCCGAGGCTGCGGTCAAAGGGGCTGTCATGGCACTCGATGCGATCGGGCCCGACAGCCGTATCGTATTGTTCGGCGACGAGGCGAGGGTCAGGGCCGTGCTCGCGGGCGAAGGCTGTCCTGCCGACCGGTTCGATATCGTTGCCACCACCGAGGTGATCGAAATGGGCGACCATCCCGCCAAGGCGTTCCAGGCCAAGGCCGATTCCAGCATCACGGTGGGCTTCGGTTACCTGGCCAAAGGGGCCATAGACGGTTTTGCCAGTGCCGGCAGCACGGGCGCCATGATGGTCGGGTCGATGTACGCCGTGAAACCGATCGAGGGGGTTATCCGTCCCACGATCTCATCCATCATTCCTACGGTGACGGGGCATCCCGCGCTGTTGCTGGACGTGGGATTGAACGTAGACTGCAAACCCGAGGTGCTGGCGCAGTACGGGCTGATAGGCTCGATTTATGCCGAAGCCGTGCTCGGGATCCGAAAACCCCGTGTAGCCGTGCTCAACATCGGCGAGGAGGAGACCAAGGGCAATACGCAGTCCAAGGCCACGTACGAGTTGCTGAAGGCCGACGACCGCATCGATTTCGTGGGTAACGTCGAGGCGTCGTACCTCTTCACGGGCAAGGTCGCAGACGTGGTCGTCTGCGACGGTTTCGTGGGCAATACGGTACTGAAGATGGCCGAGGGCCTCTACCACATCAACAAGAAACTCGGCGGCGGAAACGCTTTCTGGGACGCGATGAATTACGAGAACGTGGGCGGTACGCCCGTGCTCGGCGTCAATGCGCCTGTGGTCATCGGCCATGGTATCTCATCGCCCAAGGCGATCAGGAGCATGATCCTTTCGGCCGAGCGGTGCATTACGGCGGATCTGACCGCTAAGTTGCAGCGCGCTTTCAAAAATTAATAATCATTAGGTAAAGAAAAGTTAATGGGCAAGATAACAGCAGCAATTACCGGTGTGGGTCTATATCTCCCCGATTATATCCTCACCAACGAAGAATTAAGCACCATGGTCGACACGTCCGACGAGTGGATCATGTCGCATATCGGCGTCAAGACGCGCCATATCCTCAAGGGCGAAGGCGTCGGCTCTTCCTATATGGGTGCCCGCGCGGTCATCAACCTGCTGGACAAGGCGGGCGTAGACCCGATGGAGGTGGATCTGGTGATCTGCGCCACGGTGACCCCCGATATGTTCTTCCCTTCGACGGGTAATCTGATCGCCGACCAGGCGGGTTGCAAAAACGCTTTCGCGTACGACGTTTCGGCGGCTTGCAGCGGTTTTCTCTTCGCACTGACGACAGGTGCCAAGTTCATCGAGTCGGGATCGTGCAAGAAGGTGGTCGTGGTCGGTGCCGACAAGATGTCGACCATCGTCGACTATACCGACCGTTCGACCTGTCCGATCTTCGGCGACGGCGCCGCAGCCGTGCTGCTGGAACCCAATACGGAGGGTTACGGCGTACTGGACGAAATCCTGCGTTCGGACGGCTCGGGCGAGTTGCAACTTTACATGAAGGCCGGCGGATCGCGCTATCCGGCTTCGATCGAGACCGTGCAGAACAACTGGCACACGATCATGTGGGACGGACATGCCGTATTCAAGGCTGCTGTTTCGAAAATGGCCGACGTGTCGGTGGAGATCATGGAGCGCAACAACCTCACCTCGGACGACATCCGTTATCTGGTTCCCCATCAGGCCAACCTGCGCATCATCGACGCTACGGCCCGCCGCATGGGGCTCGACCATGACAAGTGCATGATCAATATCGACCGCAACGGCAACACCACGGCGGCGACGATCCCTTCGTGCCTCTACGACTACGAGAAGGAGCTGAAGCCGGGCGACAACCTGATCCTGTCGGCATTCGGCGGCGGGTATACGTGGGGTGCCATCTATGTGAAGTGGGCATACGACGGTTCGAAAGCCTGCCAGGTCGATCCTGCCGAGAAATAATCCGGTGCGGGCGAGAGCCCGGCCGAAAACACGGATAGGGCGGAAACTTGTACGGTTTCCGCCCTTTTCCGTGCCTGGGCTGTCCGTGCCGGAGCGGCGGGTGCAAGATTTTTTCGTATATTTGGACTTGGGCATTGCCGCTGCGGTTTCAGATTCTTTTCGGATTCGCAATGTAACTTTGTCCCGAAGAATATTTGCTGTTTATGAAAATCCTGATCGTGGAAGACGAACCCTCCCTGCGGGAGATCATGGTGCAGACGCTGCGCCGCGAACAGTATGTGGTCGAGCAGGCGTCCGATTACGCATCGGCGCTCGAAAAGATCGCCGGATACGATTACGACTGTATCCTGCTGGACATCATGCTGCCCGACGGCAGCGGCCTGCGGATACTCGAAGAGCTCAGGCGGCAGCGCAAACCTGCCGGCGTGATCATCATTTCGGCCCGGGATTCGCTCGATGACAAGGTCGAGGGGCTCGAGCTCGGGGCCGACGATTACCTGCCCAAGCCGTTCCATCTGGCGGAACTGAGCGCCCGTATCCGGAGCGTCGTGCGCCGTCACCAGCGCGACGGGCAGCAGAGCCTCGACGTGGGGAATGTCCGCCTCTACCCCGACAGCCGCCGTGTGGAGGTGGCCGGGTGCGAGGTGGAACTGCTGCGCAAGGAGTACGACATCCTCTACTATTTTATGAGCCGCCCGAACCATATGGTCGATAAGGCCACGCTGGCAGAAGCCGTGTGGGGCGACCATATCGACCAGGCGGATAATTTCGATTTCGTATACGCCCAGATGAAGAACCTGCGCCGCCGGCTCCACGACGCGCAGGCCGACATCGAGATCCGGGCCGTCTATGGATTCGGCTATAAACTCGTTGCCCCATGAGGTTGGTCTATCGCATCGTGTTGCACATGTCCTGGGCCCTCTCGCTGTTGCTGGCGGGGTGGGCCGTGTTGTTCTACCTGACGATGATCGACGAGATCAACGACGAGGTGGACGATTCGCTGGAGAACTATGCCGAGATGCTGGTCACGCGGAGCCTCGCGGGGAGGGAACTGCCTGCCGCCTATTCGGGCAGCAACAACGGCTATTACCTGCACGACGTGTCAGCGGAGTATGCCGAAGGGCGGCAGCATATGGTTTTCAGCGACGAGGAGATATTTATTCCTGAGAAAGACGAAGAGGAACCGGCGCGGGTGCTGCGGACGATATTCCGCGACAGCGGAGGACGTTACAAGGAACTGACCGTGATGACCCCGACCATCGAAAAGGACGACTTGCAGGAAGCGATCCTCTGGTGGATCGTCTACCTCTATCTGTTCCTGTTGCTGGCGATCCTGCTGGTCAACGTGCTGGTGCTTCACCGTACCCTGCGGCCGCTCTATGCCCTGTTGCGATGGTTCGACAGTTATACCGTGGGCGGGAAGAACGCCCCGCTGGTGAACGATACGAAGGTCGTCGAATTCCGGCGGCTGAACGAGGCGGCGAACCGTTATGCCGAGCGGGCGGAGTCCCTGTTCGAACGCCAGAAACAATTTATCGGCAATGCCTCGCATGAGATGCAGACCCCGCTGGCCATTTGCCGCAACCGGCTGGAGATGCTCGTGGACGACGGTTCGGCGTTGACCGAGGCGCAGCTCGGCGAAATACTGAAGGTGCAGGGGACGCTGGACTACCTCGTGCGGCTCAACCGCTCGCTGCTGCTGCTTTCGAAGATCGAGAACGGACAATTCCCCGAGACGGAACAGGTCGACTTCAACGCCCAGGTGCGGCGTACGGCCGAGGATATGGAGGAGATCTACGCCGGGCGCGAAATGCGTTTCGAACTGCATGAGCAGGGACATCTGTCTGTGCGGATGAATCCGTCGCTGGCGGCCAGCCTGGTGTCGAACCTGCTGAAAAACGCCTATGTCCACGGCGACAAGGGCGGGACGGTGTCGGTCACTGTTGCCCCGCATGAACTGCGCGTCTGCAACAGCAGCGGAGGAGGAGCACTTGACGCGGAGCATATTTTCGAGCGCTTTTACCAGGGGACGAAGAAGGAGGGTTCGACGGGGCTCGGCCTCTCGATCGTCGACGCCGTGTGCCGCCTTTACGGGCTGCGCGTGGGATACTCTTATATAAATAGGTGCCACTGTTTCTCGGTACATTTCCGGATATAAAAAACGAAAAAAACGGATCGGGGCCGATTATTTCAACTTCATTTCAGCTTTAGGTCGCAACTTTGCACTGTGAACACAAGTCAAACCTAATATTGAAACGATTATGAAAAAGCTCATGATGATTCTCGCAGGCACAGCCCTGATGGTAACTTCCGCCCCCGCATTCGCGGGCAACGACCGTCCGATCGCAGTCGGCGAACTTCCGGCTACGGCACAGCAATTTATCAAGGCGCATTTTGCCGGTGTAGAAGTCTCCTTATCCAAGGTGGACGAGGAACTTTTCGACAAGGATTACAAGGTCGTGTTCGTCAACGGCGCGAAGGTCGAATTCACGAAGAACGGCGAATGGAAAGATGTCGAATGCAAATACGGCGAGGTGCCGGCCGCCATCGTACCGCAGCAGATCCGCGACTATGTCGCCAAGAACTATCCCGACCGCAAGATCACGGCGATCGACCGCGACCGCCGCGACTACGAAGTCGAACTGGACAACGGCCTCGACCTGAAATTCGACCTGAAGTTCCGTCTGATAGACATCGACAATTAATTTAACCCCGGGATTAACCTCAAATTCGGAATCGTATGAAGAAATTCATGGTATTGGTAATGGGACTCGTGTCGCTGGGTGCGATGGCGGGTTGTGACGACGACAGTAAATCGGTAAAGGTACCGGCCGCCGTGCAGGCTGCTTTCGGGGAGATGTTCCCCGCTGCAAGCCATGTCGAATGGGAAGACAAGGGCGGGTATATGGTCGCCGATTTCCGCAGCGCGGGTATGTACATGCAGGCATGGTTCGATGCCGCCGGCAAATGGTACATGACCGAGGAGGATATCTCCTATGCCGAGTTGCCCCGGGCAGTGCGTACTGCCTACGAAGCCGGCGATTATGCCGCTTGGCATGTGGACGACGTGGATAAGCTGCTGCGCAACGGCCAGGAGACGGTCTATGTGCTCGAAGTCGAACGTGCCGAGCAGGAATTCGACCTCTATTATTCCGAGGACGGCGTGCTGTTGCGCGAAGTGCCCGACAGGGACGGCAATGACGATCACGGCGATATGCTTCCGCAGGAACTGTCGAAGGCGATCAGCGACTTCATCGCCCGGAAATACCCCGGTGCCCGTATCGTTGATGCGGAGCGGGAGAAGGGAAATACCGAGGTCGATATCATCTTCGCCGGGAAAGCGCTCGAGGTGTGCTTCGGTACGGGTGACGCCTGGCTGTGGACGAAAACCGGAGTGCGTCTTTCGGAGGTTCCGGACGTGGTGAGGCGGACTTTGCAGTCATCGCAGTACGGTACGTGGGTGATCGACGATGTTGACCTCTACGAAAGCCCCGACCGCGTGTGGTACGCCATCGAGGTGGAAGACCCGCAGTCCGAACGGGAGGCGACGGTGCGTATCCTCGAGGACGGCACCCTGCTCTGATCGTCCCGTATGCTTTTGCGGAGCCTGCATCCCGGAGGTGCGGGCTCCGTTTTTTTTGTTATAACATAGAGCTATATCGTTATAAAATAATATGATGTGTTTTTCGTACAAATTAGTAGAAACTATTGTATATTTGTATCAGGAAGAGAAAATACAAACACAAACTTAAAACAATATTACTATGTTAAGCAAAAGATTACATGACGCACTGAATGCGCAGATCAACGCCGAATTGTGGTCGGCCTATCTTTATCTTTCGATGTCGATGGACGCCGAGAACAAGGGGCTGAAAGGCGTGGCCAACTGGTTTTTCGTCCAGTTCCGCGAGGAGCAGGATCATGCCCGCATCCTGATGAACTACATCAATTCGCGCGATGCCAAGGTCGTGCTGAAGCCGATCGAGGAGGTGCGTACCGAGTGGACGTCGCCGCTCGATATGTTCAAGGATACGCTGGAGCATGAGAAGGTGGTGACTTCGATGATCAACAACCTGGCAGCCATCGCTGCCGAAGATAAGGATTTCGCATCGTCGAACATGCTCGTATGGTTCGTCGACGAGCAGGTCGAGGAGGAGGAGTCGGCACGCGACATGATTACCGCCTGCGAGGCTGTAGAGGGTAATAAGTTCGGGCTTTATACGCTCGACAAGGAACTGGCGGCCCGCGTTTACCAGCAGGCTTCGCCGCTTGCCACGGCAACCGAATAATTCGCAGCGAACCTGATTGCTGAGTCTGCCGCCCCGGTTTCCCGGGGCGGTTGCTTTTGCCGGATGTCCGGAAGTCCGTGTGTCCGGGCAGAATGGCTGGGAAAACAGTTCCTGGAAAGCTATTGGGGAGAAGCTATTCCGGGGGGGCTATTGAGAGGCATGATACCGGGGAAAGCGATTCCGAGGTATCGGGCGAGGTGTCGGGCAAGGGCGATTCCCGAGGGAGATTGCGGGGCTGATATGGGAGCGAGTTGCCGCATGCCGGAACCGTACCGGTCGGGAAGGAGGCGCGGGAATGGCCTTGTGAAGAGGGCCGGGAGCGGGATGTGGGAAAACAAGGGCCGGATGCCGGGACTCGTGCAGGGCGGATAGGGGGGCTCACCTCATCGCTTTGCCTTGTAGTCGATCCCGGCCTTGCGGGCCTGCGAATGCTGGTACGGGCGGCGGATGCGGTAAAGGCGCCCGTCCTTGACAAGCCGTGCACCGGTTTGGTGGAAAGCGAAGGGGATGTCTGCCGCGACGCATTGGCGGCGGATCGAAAGTATCCAGTCGTAATTGCAGGGGCGGGCTTCGTTGCCCGATTCGCCCCCGACGGAAACCTCTTCGATTCCGGGGACGAGGTATCGTGCGATGTCGAGCGGCCCGAGCAGCGGGGCGCAGATGATCAGCTTGTGGCGCAGGGGGGCGTCCAGCAGAAAAGGCAGCCGGTAGTCGGCCATCGCCTGGTTCTCGACCGTGCAGCCCACGGCGAGGTTTTCGTAGCCTCCGCCCCAGTCGGGCGGCAATACCTGCATGAGGCGGTCGATACGCTTGGTGATGAAGAAAAAGCGCAGGTCGCTGCGTATGCGGATCATCTCCCACGCTTCGGCGCGCCATGCGTCGGCCTCCTCGACGAGGAAATCGGACGTGAAGCAGGTGTAGACCATCTCGCCGGGCGGGACTTTGTAGCGTCCGTCGCGCGTGCGGCGCACGGGGAGGTTAAAGGCCGTTGTCCTGCGTACCTCGCGGCTGTCCTTGTCGTGCTGCGCATCCTGCCGGTAGACGTAGCAGTGCCGGCAGCCTTCGCTGAGCTTGCGGCATCCGTGCCACGGGTTCCAACTGACCGACATAACCTGTTATTTGAGTTCCATGCGCAGGCGCACCATGTGGCGGCACTCGACGCCGTTTTCGAAAAACGGAACGGGGTAGTGTTTGCTGAAATAGTCCACGTCGACGCCGCAGCGGACGAACCCGCAGCGTTCGTAGAGCGCAATCTGTCCCACGCCCAGATCGCCCGTACCGATTTCGAGAAGATGGAACCCGGCCGCACGGGCCGTGGCGACGGCGTGGCGGAGCATGGCCGTGGCGATGCCCTTGCGCTGGTGTTCGGGGACGACGGCGATATTGACCACTTCGGCCGTGAACGGCCGCGTGTGCAGGAATACATACTGGCCGAGGATTTCCCCGTCACGACGTGCGACATAGGTTGTGCCGCGGTCGGCGTAGTCGGCTACGGACTCTTCCGATTCGTCGGCCAGCAGCAGCAGGTCGCGCTGCGGCGTGTCTGTCTTTACAATTTCGAGATCCATGTCAGAAAAGCGATGCGGCGCCTTCGAAGGTCGCCAGTACGACGATATAACGCAGGGTCTTGCCCGCGAGCATCGAGCCGCCCGTGAGCCAGACGTTGCTGCGCATCAGCCCCAGCACGATGGCGATGGCCTCGCCGATCGTGGGCAGGAAT
>NZ_FR893406.1:51866-56750 GCF_000435435.1 Alistipes sp. CAG:29
CGCGCCCGGAGAGGAACCTGCGCGCCCGTGCCAGCTGTTTTTCGCTCACGCCCAGCCGGGTGACCCACTCGCTTTTTCCCAGCGTGCCGATCCAGTAGCAGCTCATGCCGCCCAGCGTGTTGCCCAGCGATGCGGCTGCGACGCACAATACCGGGTCGAGCCCCATGTGCACGAGCACGATCATCACGGCTTCGGAGCTGAACGGGAGGATGCTCCCGGCGATGAATGCCGAGAAGAAAAGTCCCCAATAGCCCCAGTCGGCCAGTATTTGCGAAAGCGATTCCATGCCTTGGTGTCCGATTTTGTGCAAGAGTAGTCTGCCTGCGGGACAAAGATAGCTTTTTTGCCCGAATGGGCTTGCAGGAGCCCTGCAAAATGCGCTAATTTTGTCTGAAACGTAAATCTGACCGCTTATGCTTAAATCGAGACTTTGTATCGCTTTTTTCGCTTTTGCCGTGGGGTGCGCCCCTGCGCAGAAGCCGCTTACCGACTATGTGAACCCCATGCTGGGGACGGCGACGCTGTGGGACAGCGTCGACCTGGGATTCAAACCCACCAAACGGACATGGGGCGCCGAGGTCTTCCCCGGATCGTCGCTGCCCAACGCCATGGTGCAGGTCAGCCCCGTCACCAAGTTCCACAGCGGTGCGGGGTACCAGTATGAAGATTCCGTGATCTACGGCTTTACGCACACCAACAAGGGGCACTGGAACCTTTGCCATATTCCCCTGCTGCCTGTGACGGGTACGCCCACGCCGGGTGACTACTGCTCGCCGTTCAGCCACGAGCGCGAGTCGGCCGCCCCGGGGTATTACCAGGTATTCCTCGACCGTTACGGCGTCGATGCCCAGCTCAGCTCGACGCTGCGCTGTGCATTCCATAAATATACCTATCCCGCGGGTGCCGCGCCCGCCGTGCTGGCAGACCTGCAGCGTTCGAACGAGCATGTGCGTGCGTGGGATATCCGCAAGGAGGGCGACAATGTGTTCGCCGGCTGGCAGCAGACCGGCGAGAAGATGTATTTCTACGCCGTGGCGAACCGTCCCGTGACCGGGATAGAGCCCGTCGTCGAGGGCGACCGCGAGGTGCGCATCGTGCGTTTCGGCGAGGGTGACGGGGCACTGGAGCTCCGGATCGGGTTCTCGTTCGTGAGCGAGAAGAACGCCCGCGAGAACCTCGAGGCCGAGATGCTCGGCAAGAGCTTCGCCGAGGTGCGCTCCGAGGCTACGGCGACGTGGAACGACCTGTTGGGGCGGATCCGCGTCGAAGGCGGCACGGAGCGGGAAAAGGGGCTGTTCTATTCGAGCCTCTACCGTTCGTTCCTCTGGCCGGCGCTGCGCAGCGACGTGAACGGTGAGTTCACCGATGTCGACGGAAAGGTCATCAATCCCGGTTTCCGTTACTATACGGGCCCGTCGTATTGGGACGACTACCGCAATAAGCTGATCCTGCTGGGGATGCTGGCTCCCGATGTGGCGGCCGACGTCATCAGCTCCGATGTCGACAAGGGCGAGAAACGGGGCGGGTTCATGCCCACGTTCTTCCACGGCGACCACGCTTCGGCGTTCGTGGCCGGGACATACCTGCGCGGCAACCGCGGCTTTGACGTCAACCGTGCCTACAACCTCGTGCTGCGCAACGCTACGGTACAGGGCCCGAGCCGTCCCTGGCTCGACGAGTATGTCGCCAAGGGGTACATTTCGGAAATGGACGTCGAGAACCCTGTGACGTGGACGGTCTGTAAGGCCGCCGTCACCAAGACGCTGGAGTACAGCTACGACGACTATGCGGTCGCCCTGCTGGCCGATGCGCTGGGCGACAAGGAGAACCGCGACATGCTGATGAAGCGCACGTCGAACTACAAGAACCTCTTCGACCCCTCGACGGGGCTGATGCGCGGGCGCCTCGAAAACGGCGAGTGGATCACGCCCTTCGACGACCAGTATCCCTACTATGAATATATGTACCGCGAGGCGAATGCCTGGCAGCAGGCGTTCTTCGCACCGCACGACACCGAGGGGCTGATCGGCCTCTTCCCGAGCCGCGAGGCGTTCGGCGAACAGCTGGACAAACTCTTCTCGATTCCGTGGAAAGGATACGAAGTGGACAACCTCTCGTGCTTCATCGGCCAGTACTGCCACGGCAACCAGCCCGACCACAGTTTCCCGTACCTCTATTATTTCATCGGTCGCCAGGAGCGTTCGCAGGAGTTGTTGGATTACATTCTCGACCGCTTCTACGGTATGGGGCCGGAAGGGCTGGCGCTGTGCGGTATGGACGATGCGGGCGAGATGTCGTCGTGGTACGTGTTCAATGCCATCGGCCTTTACACCTATTCGCCGGCCGACCCCGAATATATCGTGACCGTGCCGCTGTTCGACAAGGTGCAGGTCGCGCTGGGCGACGGCAACCGCTGGACGATCCGCCACGACGGTCAGGGGCGTAAGATCACGGGCATCACCTGCGGCGGCAAGCCCGTCGACGGTTGGTTCGTGTCGCACGATGCGCTGAACAAGGGCGAACTGGTGATTTCGACCTCCGAAGAATAACGGCGCAGGGGTGCGGGGGCAACCCCGCGCCCTTCGCCTACCTCGGACGGGAGTTTCGGATGCCGGCCGGAAGGTACCGGAAGATACCTGAATCGGGAAGGTGCAGCCGGGTGTCCGGGCCCGGGAGGATCGTTGCATGAAGCGGCGGCAGGAATACCCCTGCCGCCGCTTCATGCCGTTTCTATGGGGTTGGGGTGTTGTTGGGGTTGGCGGGGCCCGGCTGCTGTTCCGGCCGTGCGGGTCAGGGCTTTTCGGCCCAAATGCGGATGGTCGGGCTTTGCACGTGCACGCCGAATTCGGCGGCTTTGGCGAGTATGCGCCGCGCCAGTGCGGCTTTCTCCGTATCGGGAGCATAGCGGAAATAGGCTTCCGCCGCACGGACGTGCTCGGCGTCGACGAGCGGGAATTCGCGCGTTTCGGGGATGCCGAATGCCGAATCGGGAAGTTCGTGCCGCTCTGCGGCGGTGAGGCGGTCGTGCGGTTTGGTCTGTGTCGTCATGGCTGTTGCAGCATTGGTGTTGTTGCGGGGATACGCAAATTCCCGGCCAGCCGCCGCTTTTTTGCACAGCGGCTGCTTCGTTGCCCAATGTGCTTCGCCCGGTGACGGCGCTTTACGCGATGATTGTGGCAACGATGCGGCGGCCCGGGGCGCGGTTACGGAACTCACAGAGGTAGATCCCCTGCCAGGTGCCGAGGTTGAGCCTGCCGCGGGTGACGGGAATGGTGAGTTCGACGCCCGTGAGCGTCGATTTGGCATGTGCGGGCATGTCGTCGTCGCCTTCGAGCGTATGGGTGTAGTAGGCCTCGCGTTCGCTTACCAGCCGGTCGAAGATCGCCCCGAGGTCGTTGCGCACGTCGGGGTCGGCGTTTTCGTTGATCGAAAGCCCTGCGGAGGTGTGCTTGACGAAGAGGTGTACCAGCCCGGCGTCGGGCAGCGGCTGAAGGTGGCATAGCACCTCGTCGGTAACCAGGTGGAACCCGCGGCTGCGAGGCGTGAGGGTGAATTCTGCTTGCTGAACCATGGTGGAATATTGATGTACGTGTGCAAAGGTACGAAAAATCGCAGTGCCCCTCACGGTGGCGTATCGCCTGTCTCTGTCGGATTTTTGTCGGATTGGCCCGATTGCAGGCGGTTCGGCGGTCGGGGATAATGTCGCAAAGTATTGTAAAATCCGGTATTTATTTTGATATTCGTACAATCAAATCCGATCGTTATGTCCGCCGTCCTGAATTTCCTGTTCCCGGGGGAACCCCGGGATTCCCGCAGCTCGTGGCTGCTGCTTGCTGCGCGTGTCGTTTTCGGCCTGCTGCTGATGTCGCACGGCATCGCCAAGTTGCAGAACTTCGAGGCGCTCTCGGCGACGTTCCCCGATCCGCTGGGTGTCGGGAGCCGGGTGTCGCTCGTGCTGGCCGTTTTCGGGGAGGTCGTTTGCGCGGCCGGGTGTGTGGCCGGGTTATTCTACCGGCTGGCGCTGATCCCGATGGTCTTTACGATGTGTGTGGCTTTCTTTGCGGTACACGGCGGCGATCCCTTTGCCGCACGTGAGCTGGCGCTGGTTTACCTGGTTGTCTTCGTCCTGATGTACGTTGCCGGCCCTGGCCGCTACGCCGCCGATACGCTCATTGCACAACGGATCCGCGCGCCGAAGCGTTAGCCCCGGTTCTTGCTGAGGGTGGGGAGGATAGTAGGGGTGCCGTGAACCCGTTTCGTCCCCGGCCTCCGGCCTGTCGGCCGCCGGATGGAAACGATGAAGGCAGATGCCTTTTATCATCTGCCCTCAGCTTTTTGCGGTCATAGACCTTTTTCGACTTGTGTACCCGGCTGAAACTGACCGGGCGGTCGTGATTCCCGATCTCGGCCTCACGGCTTGCCCTGCGGTTGGCCTTGAGGTAATCACGCAGTCCGTTCGTCTTTGTTTTCATCACTACATCGGTTTTACGGGGACAAAGATAATCGGAATATTTTAAGGGGGAGCGCCCTGAGGCTAATTTCCCGCTCCGGTGCCGTATTATGCCTGCTGCAGGTCGGCGAACCAATAGGAATAGCTCTTTTCCGATCCGTCGTCAAGGCGGATGCGGTAACTTCGGCGCAAAGGCGTGCCGAGCCGGAACGGGACGGGGGTGCGGAAGATCGGCCCGTCGTAACAGAATGTGTGGTATTCGCCGTTCTCGCCGTTGGGATCGACGCCTGCAGGCAGCGAGGCGATGAATGCGGGGTCTATTTCCTGCCCGATGGCGTCGGCACCGAGGCTGTCAGCCATCGTGGTGACGATGACCGTCCTGAGCCCCGAGGCGAGGAAGTCGTGCATCACCATGCCGGAGGATTCTCCCCAGA
>NZ_FR893406.1:56837-82261 GCF_000435435.1 Alistipes sp. CAG:29
TCGTGTAGGAAGATGTCCCCGAAGATGAAGCAGGTTACGCCCTGCGCCTTGAAATGCTCCACGGCACGGGACATGGCGGCGCCGTAGTCCTCCATATTGCCTTTCGGGGTGAGGTCGACGATGTGCAGGGGGATGCCGATACTGTCGGCCTGTGCCTGCAGCAGGGCGGTCGGGATGCCGTGCATGGTCGAGCGGTGCGTGTCTCGGTTTACGGTCGTCAGCAATGCGACGATTTCGTATTTGCCCGACTGCATCGCCCGCAGCAGGGCATGGGCGGAGTCCTTGCCGCCGCTCCAGTTGAAAACCGCCTTTATCCGTTCCATGTCACATGTCCGGCGTTGTGGAAGAATCCGCAGACGAGGGTTAGGTATTCGGGCAATTTGCCGTCCGTGCCCCATTTCAGGTCGATGCCGAAGAGCTCGGCGGTAGTTTTGCCGATGTCGAATCCGCAGGCTTCGAGCGACGGGCGCACCAGTTCGGGGTGTCGGCAGGGCTTCCCGTCGGGACGTGTGCAGGTGCCTTCGGGGCAGTGGAGGCATGTCCCGACGTAGGCGAACGACAGGCCGCCGTACTGCCGTTCCATCCCGAGTAATTGCTGTTCGAGGCGTCTGCGTTCGGGCAGGATCAGCCGTCCGGCTTCCGACGAGGGGAGCCCCTGCTTTTGCGGAACGATTTTCGTAACGGTGAGCAGTGCCGTGGCGTAGCCGGAAAGGTACCTCCCGACGCTGAATCCGAAAGGGGGGCATCCCCAGCTGCGCCCGTAATTGGGGCAGGCGCGGCAGTAGCCCCCGATCCGTTCGGCATCGCGGAAACGGGCGATGTAATCGGCAGCGGGAAGTTCTGCCGAAAAATCCCGGGCCGTATATGGAAGCGAAATATCCACGTGGTAAAAATAGCGGTTTTACCGTGCCGTGGTGCCGGTTTGTGAAAATAATCCGGATTTCCGGACAATTTTTCGGAATAATCCGCTATATTTGCTTCAGATTTGGTTCTCCGCTCCCCGTCGCGGGAGGGTGTGAAAAGGGAATCGGGTGCAAATCCCGGACAGTCCCGCTGCTGTGAAGCCCCGTGACGTTCCGAATATCTCAGCCACTGCCCCGCGGGGCGGGAAGGCTTCGGGACAGGGGTCAGTCAGAAGACCTGCCAGATCGATTCGTTGTCGGAAAGCCCCGCGGACTGGGCGTCTGGTTTCGGTCGTATGATGCTTTGGGATTTTATGCAATCGGCGTTTTGCAGGGATTACTGTCCTGTTTTTCGATGCGAGGTTTATGCGGACTGCCGGGCGGATCCGGACGTATTCCCGTAAGCCGTGCGGCGGAAATTTTGAGAATTGACAAACCGGAAAGGCATGGTAATATGGAACACGATGCTGTAATGAATTTTGGGATGCGGCCATGTCTTTTGTAAATAACGATGGTTATGAATATCGTACTGTATGGAGTATCGGCGGAAATCGCCGGGAAAATCGCCGGGAAATACGGCCTCAAACTGATAAGTACACCCGATAAGTTCCAGCCTTCGGGAACCGTGGTGCTGGTGCCGCCTATGGGCACCCCGCGGCAGTTGCTCGCTTTCTACAATGCCATGCTGCGCCATGAGGACGACGTCGATGCGGTGATCGTCTGCGGTATCGAATCCTGCGAGGCGGCCAGCACGGTGCAGTATTGCACGCCCCCGGGGAAATTCTTCTCGCTGGGCGGAGACCTCGAACCCGAAGAACTGGAGTCGGAGTTGTACGTGATCCTCGATTCCCTGTTCGCGGAAGGCAACCAAATCAATTTCTAAGTCCCGGGGGCAGGTATCGCCGCAGTTGCGGTGCACCGTTCCCGGCCGGCATAATCCGGAATTATATCCTCCCGTGCGCGGGCGGAACTGTTGCGTAATTTCTGCGTGCTGGGCCGTTTCGGGTATGGGTGTCCTGAGGTCGGTGCGGGGCGCCGCATGGGGTTATACCCGCGTGCAGCGTCGTGCGGCCGCGGTGCCCGGCATGTCTGCTGTGGGCATTATTTTCATGATGCCAGAATTTTATTTTCCCACGCAATGCTTTGAAAATATGTGCTTTAGCACTTCTTCGGAGGCTAACGAATTGCGTCCCGTGACACTGCCGACATGGTGGATGACCTGGCGGATTTCTTCGCTCAGCAGGTCGGTCTGAAGGCCGCTGCCGAGCCCGTCGAGGGCCCGGCGGAGCGCATCGCCGGCGGCCGTGAGGGCTTCGTAATGGCGGTTGTTCGAAACGATTGCGTCGCCGTGGTAGAGGGCTTCCGTATCCACAAAGGAGCGTAATATCCGGCGCAGGCTCTCTATGCCGTCGCCGTTGCGGGCCGAAATGCCGATCGTGCCTTCGGGCAGGGGGCAGTCCGGTGCCGTATCCGTTTTATTTACCAGCACCAGCAGTTTCTGGTCGGCACGGAGCGGGAATTCCGGGGCAACGGGCGCACCTGCTGCAAGGCGTGCCGCGTCGGTCATGTAAATCACGATCTGCGCCCGTTCGATGCTCGACATCGTGCGCTGGATGCCCATCTGTTCCAGCCGGTCGTCCGTTGCGCGGATGCCCGCCGTGTCGAGGAACCGGAAGACGACCCCGTCGATGTTGATCCGCTCCTCGATGACGTCGCGTGTCGTGCCCGCGATGTCCGAGACCAGGACGCGCTCTTCGTTGAGCAGACGGTTGAGCAGGGTGCTCTTGCCGACGTTCGGGGCTCCCGTGATCGCTACGGCGACCCCCTCCTTGATGGCATTCCCGAGCGTGAACGAATTGCGCAGGGCGTCGATATGCGCCCCGATCCGCTGCATCGCCTCCCGCAGTTGCGCGCGGTCGGCGAATTCGACCTCTTCCTCCGAAAAGTCGAGTTCCAGTTCGAGGAGCGCAGTGAGTTCCAGCAGCTTTTCGCACAGTCCTTCCAGCGCGTCGGAATAACCTCCCCGCATCTGGTTCGCGGCGAGCGCATGGGCCGCGCGCGACGATGAAGCGATGATGTCGGCCACGGCCTCGGCCTGCGAGAGGTCTAACTTGCCGGCGAGGTAGGCGCGGATGGTGAATTCGCCCGGCCCGGCCATGCGGGCGCCGGAGGCGGTGAGCAGCCGCAGGATCTCGGAAACGATGTATTGCGATCCGTGGCAGGAGATCTCGGCGGCATCCTCGCCGGTGTAGGAGCGGGGTGCACGGAATACCGTGACCAGCACGTCGTCCAGTACGCGACCGTCGTCCACGATCTCCCCGTAGTGTACCGTGTATCCTGCTGCTGCGGCCAGCGGTTCCCTGCCGCGGAAGATACGGTCGCAGATGCGCAACGCCTCCTCCCCGCTGATGCGGATGACGGCTAATGCCCCTCCTGCGGCGGTTGCCGGGGCTGCGATGGTATCGTGATCCCGGATCATGTTATCTTCCTTCGATGCGGATTCGCTGTCCCAGACGGAGTTTATGGGCGTTTTTGATGCCGTTCCAGCGCATCAGCTGCGCTGTGGTCACGCGGTAGCGGCGGGCGATGGCGCCCAGTGTATCGCCCTTCTTGACCACGTAGACCGTACCCGAGCGTTCCTGGCGTTTCTTGTCGATGTTCGCCGGGTTGATGTACTCCTTGAGGTAGGCCGAGTCTTTGGCGAAGATCGCAGGCTCGTTGGCGATGTATTGTGTGATGTTGCGCTGCGGCAGCACGAGCGTATAGGGTTTGGTCGTGGCCGGGATGATGTCGAGTTTGTATTGCGGGTTGAGCTGCCGCAGGGTTTCGATCGGGATGTCGATCGTCGAGGCGATCTGCCCGAGGTGCATCAGCCGGTCGATGCGGATGGTATCCGTGGCCAGCGGGATCGGGGCTTCGGTGAGTTCGATGCCGTGCTGGCGGTGGTAGGCATAGGCGTACGAGGCGCCGATGAATGCGGGGACGTAGCCGCGCGTTTCGCGGGGCAGGTAGTCGTAGATGTCCCAGAACGTGCGCCCGTTGCCGCCGGAGCGGGCTATTGCCTTGTTGACGTTGCCCGGGCCGCAGTTGTAGGCGGCGATGGCCAGCGACCAGTCGTTATAGATGGCATAGAGGTCTTTCAGGTAGCGGCAGGCGGCCTGTGTCGAGCGGACTGGGTCGCGGCGTTCGTCGACCAGCGAGTTGATTTCCAGTCCGTAGCTTTTGCCCGTCGAGGGCATGAACTGCCACAGGCCTACGGCGCCCATCGGCGACACGGCCGTGGTGGAAAGCGCCGATTCGATGATCGGCAGTGCCCGCAGTTCGACCGGGAGCCCCTCTTTGAGCAATTCGTCCTCGATGAGCGGGAAATAGTACTGCGACATGCCCAGGATGCGGCTGATCGTGCCGTAGCGCGAATCGGTGTAGCGGTTGATGTAACCCCGTACGATGCTGTTGTAAGGCAGCTGGATGGGCGAGACGAGCGCCCGCAGCCGCTGGATGTAGACCGAATCGGGGGTCGTGCTTTCGGCCGTGCTGTCGACCAGGATGTAGTTGTCGAAAAATTCCTGGTAGGAATCCCCGCATTGCCGTTCGCGCCACACGGCGACCAGCGAATCGGCCTGTTCTGCCGTGAGCCCGAGCGTCATGTCGTCGTACTGCACCTCGGCGGGGTCGGGAAGTTCGGGCTCCTCCGGCTCGGGGGCGGCTTGCTGCCCGGCCACGGGGGCGGCCGGGGGTGTTACGACGGCTTCGGTCTTGTTTTTCTTCTTGTCTTTTTTGCGGGGGCGGCGGTCGAGTGCCGGGGCCGGGACGGCGACTGCCAGTAGCAGCAGTATGGTCAGGAGGGTTCTCATCGGTTAGAATTTGATGCTCATGTTGAAGCCGAATACCGGGCGGTTGCCGCCGAGCGAGGGCACGTAGGTGTAGTCGACCATCGGTTCGAGGTTCATCGTCAGGTCGTCCGAGATGTCGTAGTCCTTGAGGTGGGCATCGACGTGGGCATCGACGATCTGCAATACGTACAGGCCTGCGGAGATGATGATGCACAGGTCGCGGTTGCGCCGGAAGTTGTTGCGCAGGTTGCGGATATAATCCGCCGAATAGCGGCCGTGGAATTCGTCGGTAGGCCCGTCAGGGAATTTGTCGGGGTTCTGTTCGTACTCGTTCAGCAGCCTGTACGCCTTCTTGAAACGCTGGTAGCCGCGGTTGTTCCAGTCGATGCAGTAGATCATCGCCGCGAAACCTCCGACCACGAAGGGGACTTTCCAGTAGCTTTTGTTGTAGATCTGCCCCGCGCCGGGGAAGATGCAGGCCAGCGTTGTGGCCTTTTTGACATTCGACACGTCGTTGGTCGAGTAGTTTACCGCCGCATCGCCGATGAAATAGATGTACGAGGCGACGGTCAGTCCCAGGTAGACCTGGCGGCGGGTGTTGCTGCGGATCATCTTGGCCTGCAGTGCGTCCAGTTCGGGCGTACGCGTGAGGTTCTTGTCGGTGTAGGCGTCATACTCCCGCTTGAGCGGCTTGTATGTCCTGTTTTCGTTGATATAGAGCGCCAGCCCCGCACCCACCGTACCGTAGAGTATGGGCAGCTTCCAGTATTGTTTGTTGTATATCTGTCCGTAGCCGGGCAGGACGGTCGAGATCCAGCAGACCTTCGAGAGCGACATCGAGTCGCTCATGAGCCAGCCTTTCTTGTGCCGCATGGAATCCGGTTCGGTCTTGATGCCGGCCAGCCTGAGCCGCATGAGCGAGTCCGTGGTGCGGATGTCGTCCGTACGCAATACCGTCACGGCGAGTGAATCGGCCGTGAAGTCCAGTGTCAGGAGCGAGTCGAGTTCGCGCGTGAGGGCGTTGTTGGCCAGCGAATCGCTCTTGTGGCGCAGCGAATCCGGCTTGACAAACATGCCGCCGCGTACGATGGTGCGTCCCCCGCGGTGGAGCTGTGCCTCGGCGGGGAGCCACAACATGAGCGCTGCGAGCATCGGCAGCAGGTGTCTGAACCGGATACTTACCATATTATTTAATACGTCCCGAAAACCGTTCGATGAACTGTTCGATATCCTTGTCGTCGCCGAACCCGATGACGATGCGCCCGCCGCCGTTCTTCGAGCGTTTGATGCTGATGTCCTGCGAGAAGAACTTTTCGAGTTGCTCCACCAGCCGCGAATAGCTTTCGGGATACTCCTCGTCCTCCACATTCTGTGCCGCTGCGGCCGGTTGTTCGGTGAGCGAGCGTACCAGCTCCTCGGCCTGGCGTACCGAAAGGCCTTTCTTGATGATGCGTTTGAGCACGCGTACCTGCATCCCGTCGGGGGCGCCGGCGATGGCTTTGGCGTGCCCCATCGAGATGAGCCCCTCCTTGAGCGCCAGCTGCACCTCGTCGGGCAGCTTGAGCAGCCGCATGTAGTTCGAGATGGTCGAGCGTTTCTTGCCCACCTTTTCCGAGAGGGCGTCCTGCGTCAGGTTGCACTCGTCGATCAGGCGCTGCATTCCGAGCGCGATCTCTATGGCGTTGAGATCCTGGCGCTGGATATTCTCCACGAGGGCCATGGCGTGCAGGTTCTCGTCGTCCACCTCGCGGATATAGGCCGGGAGGCTCGTCAGGTCGGCGCGCTGCGCCGCACGCCAGCGGCGTTCGCCGCTGATGATGATATATTTCCCGTCGCCGGATTTCTTGACCGTGATGGGCTGGATGACCCCCAGCTGGCGGATCGAGTCGGCCAGTTCGTCGAGCGCCTCCTCGTCGAACTGCGTACGCGGCTGCGTGGGGTTGGGAATGATCTCCGTGATGTCGATCTCGGACATCTGGCTCATCGGCTTGAGCTTGGCGTCGACGGCGTCGGTGCCGAATATGGCGTCCAGTCCGCGCCCTAATCCCTTCGGTTGTTTCATTTCGGTATGTTATTTTCTCGGTTTGCGGTTGCGCTTGAGGAATTCCCGGGCCAGCGTGAGATAGTTCTCCGAGCCGACGGCGCCCGCGTCGTAAAGCATGACGGGCTTTCCGTGCGAGGGTGCTTCTCCCAAACGGATATTGCGCTGAATTATTGTGTCGTAAGCCAACGGCCCGAAATGTTCGCGCACCTCGTTCACGACCTGATTGTTCAGGCGGTTGCGCATGTACATCGTCAGCAGGAAACCCTCGATGTCGAGCGCCGGGTTGAGGCCGCTCTTGACCTTGCGGATGGTGTTCAGCAGTTTAGAAAGCCCTTCGAGGGCGAGGTATTCGCACTGCACGGGGATGAGCACCGTATCGGCGGCCGTGAGGATATTGACGGTGGTGTAACCCAGCGAAGGGGAGCAGTCGATGAAAATGTAGTCGAACCTTTCGCGCACGGCGTCCACGATGCGCTTCATCACATGGTGGGCGTTCTCCAGTTTGGGCAGCTCGGTGTCGGCTGCTACCAGGTCTATCGACGAGGGCAGCAGCCACAGGTTCTTCACGTCGGGGCTTTGCAGGATGACCTCCTCGGGTTTCCTGAGCCCGGCGATGCACTCGTAGATGCCTTCGAGGTTTATGTCGAAGCCCAGTCCGGAGGTGGCGTTGGCCTGCGGGTCGGCGTCGAGCAGCAGCACCTTCTTGCCCAGCAGGGCCAGCGATGCCGCGAGGTTGATGGCCGTTGTGGTCTTGCCCACGCCGCCTTTCTGATTCGCTAAAGCGATAACCTTTGCCATGTTTCAATCGGGTTTATAATCGGGCAAATTTAATGATTTAAAATGGAAATCCATAACCGTAACCGAAATTTGCTGATCTTTTCGGGAAATGGGCTGCGGCCCCGCCGGCGCAAATAAATTTGCTTTTGCCCTTGACTTGCACTATCTTTGGGCTCGGAACGAATTGATAGCAACAGCCTGTTATGACAGAAAAAAAACAAGGGGTTCCCGTGCAGGAACCCGTGCCCGCCGAAGAGCCTGCAAAGGCGGGGGACAATAATAAGATATGGCACTACAACGGAAAATTCCCCGTGGTGGTGGACTACCTGGTTTTCTTCGGCATCTTCCTGCTGGCGCAGGGCCTGGGGACTGCCGTGGCATGGCTGGCGGGGTGCAAATGGCCCGATCCGGAGCTGCTGGCCAGCCCCGACGAGGCGATAAGCACGGCGGAGCAGATCGCCGCCGGGCATTTCAATGCCGTGACCTATTTCGTGTCGATGTCCGTGACGCTCGCGGGATTCCTCTTCTACCGCAGGCGAAGGCACGGCCCCACGGTCGTGGCGCGTTTCTCCCGGCGCGGGCTGAATCCCGTGCTGTTGCTCTGGGGGGTGTTCTTCATGCTCTCGACCTCGGTCGTGCTGGAGCCGTTTCTGAGCCTGATGCCCGAGGTGCCGAACGTCTACGGGCGCGGGGCGTGGGCGATCGTGACGGTCGTGGTGATGGCCCCGCTTTTCGAAGAGGTGATCTTCCGCGGTGTACTGCTCGAATCGACGCGCGTGCGGTACGGCGTGGTGGCCGCATGGCTGCTCTCGTCGGCCATCTTCGGCATCGTGCATGTCCATCCCACGGTGGTGGTGAACGCCTTTGTCATGGGCCTGGTGCTGGCCTTCATCTACCTGCGCACCGATTCGCTCTGGTCTGCGATCATACTCCATGCAATCAACAACGGCATAGCCTACCTGGCGCTGATTGCCGGACACGGTAATTCCATGCTCATCGACATGGTCGGTAGCCGGACGCTCTACGTGCTGTTGTATATCGCGGCGCTGGCCGTCTTCGCCGTTTCGGGTTACATGATGCTCGTGTCGCTGCGCCGTCTGAAGGCCGAGGAGAAAAATCGCGGCGCGGCGTAATAATCTGGGCGGAGGCTGCGTTAGTTACGAGTAAAAACAGTATCTTTGTCCTCCGGATTATGACTTTGCGAACGAAAATAGCGGTCGTGGCGGCTACGTTATTCCTGGCCGGTTGCCAGGAACTGCCCGGCTATTTTGCCAGCGATACCACGCTGGCGCGGGCGGGCGGCAGCGAACTGAAGATGCGCGATGTCGAGTCGGTAGTCCCGAAAGGGGTTACGGGCGAGGACAGCGCGGCCTTCATGAAGGTCTATGTCGACCGCTGGGTGCGCAAACAACTCAAATTGCAGGAGGCCGAGATCCTTTTTTCCGCCTCGGCGGACGATATCGACAAGATGGTCGAGGAGTACCGGCAGGCGCTGCTGATCCGCAAGCTGGATCAGCATTACGTCGACCGCAGCATCGACACGACCTTCACGGAGAACGAGATCGCGGCCTATTACAACGCGCACAAGGCCGATTTCCGGCTCGACCGTACGTTGGTCAAAGGGCGGATCGTGCAGTTCGGCGAAGGGTACCGCCAGGCGCGCAAATTGCGGGAGCTGATGGGGACGAAGAGCGAAGCCCGGCAGCAGGATTTCCGGGACATATGTGCGAAGAACGACTTTACGGTCACCGATTTCAGCGACCAGTGGGTGGATTTCCCGGAATTTCTGAGTTACCTGCCTACGCTCCGGTCGCAGAACTACGACCCGGTGCTCGCATCGACGGCCGTGCAGGAGATGCGCGACAGCCATTCGCACTACTATTTCCAGATCGACGCCGTGCGCCGCGAAGGGGAGCCCATCCCGCTCGAACGGCTGCGGGGGACGATCCGCCGCATCCTCTTCAACCAGCGCCAGAGCGAGATCATCCGCAGCCACGAGGAGGAACTTTATAACCGGGCGTGCGAAGGCGGGAGCATAAAGATTTTCGAAAACGAGAATACAAACGATAAAGAAAAAGAATAATGTTGAAAAAAGGTATGCTGGGGGCGGCTTTCGCCCTGCTCGTTGCCGGGGCCGGGGCGTTCGCGCAGAAACAGCAGGTGATGCTCGACAAGGTGGTCGCCGTCGTAGGGTCTTCGTCCATCCTCCATTCCGAAGTGGCGGAGTATGCCCGGCAGCTCACGGCCCAGCGCCGTGCCGAAGGATATACCTCCGACCGTGACCCGATGAACGAGGCGCTCGAGGCACTGATGACCCAGAAACTGCTCTTCAACCAGGCGCAGATCGACTCGGTGAAGATCAATGCGGGCGACATCGCCACGCATGTGGAACAGCAGATTCAGAATATGATCGAAACCGAGGGGTCGATCCCCAAACTCGAGGCCAAGCACCACATGGCCATTTTCAGCATTCGCGAGAACATGCGCCAGCGCTATGAGGAGCAGTCTTATGCCTCTTCCATGCAGAGCGAGGTCGTGAGCAAGGTGTCGGTCATTCCCGGCGAGGTCGAGCGTTTCTACAAGTCGATCGACAAGGACAGCCTGCCGACCGTGGCCGAACAGTATGTCTACGCCCAGATCACCCGTTTCCCCAAGTCGATCACCGAGGCCAAGCAGCGCACGCGCGAGCGCCTGCTCGACATGCGCGAACGGATCATTACCGGCAAGGCGAAATTCGAGAACCTGGCACGCATGTATTCGCAGGATCCCGGGACGATGATGCGCGGCGGCGAGATGGATCCCACCGAGCTCAACGGACTGGAAGCGCCGTTCGCCGACGCCCTCGAGAACATGAAGCCGGGGCAGATATCGGAGGTCGTCGAGACCCGCTACGGACAGCATATCATCCAGTTGCTCGACAAGCGCGGCAGCCTCTACCATTTCCGCCATATCCTGCTGCGCCCGGTCTATACGATGGACGAGCTCAACGAAGGGGTCGTGTTCCTGGACAGCATCGCCAACCAGATACGCAAGGATTCCCTCTCGTTCGACAAGGCCGCCCTCCAGTTCTCCGACGACGCCACGTCGAAGATGAACGGCGGTATCGTCTCGAACCACGACATCCTGGAGCGTTTCAATGCCTTCGAGGCCAAGCTCACCGTGACGAAGTTCCTGCGTGAGGATTTCGCGCACTTCGGTGCTCTGGACGACTACAACGCCCTGATCCGCCTCAAACCGGGCGAGATCTCGCCGGCATTCCTGACCGAGGACATCATGGGCAACCAGCTGGCCAAGATCGTCAAACTGGTGGAGATCATTCCCACGCATGTCGCGTCGCTCAACGAAGACTATCTCCGCTTGGAGGAGATGGCGCTCAATGCCAAGCAGGAGCGGGTGTTCAAGGAGTGGCTGACCAAGAAGATCGACGCCATGTACGTTTACATCGCCCCCGAATTCCGCGACGGGGAGTTCGAGAATAAAAGCTGGGTGAAATAAACCGTGCGCAGGCTCTTTACCATAGCTGCCGTCGTGCTGGCTGCGGGCAGTGTGATTTTCGCCCGCAGCGGGATGCAGGCACCCGGCCAGGAGCCCGAGCCCGAGAAGAAACTCATCGACCTGAAGTCGGACAACATGGGCCCCATAGCCCCCGGCGACTCGGTGATCTTCCTGGTCGGCAATTTCGCCGCGCAGCATAACGGCGCTGTCATTACGTGCGACAGTGCCGTGCGTTATTCGGACATGCGGATCGAGTTCTTCGGCAATGTCCTCATCAACAAGAATACGACCTATATTTACGGCGACCGCGCCGAATACAACGGCGAGCTGAACGAGGCACGGGTCTATTCCGACATCGTCAAGGTCGTCGACGGCGATGCCACGCTCTATACCTACCGGTTTGTCTTCAACACGAAGGAGAATATCGGCCAGTTCGCCGACGGTGGCGTGCTGATAAACCGGGACAACCGGCTCGAATCGGTGCGCGGCTACTATTATGCCAACACCAAGGATCTCGTTTGCGTAGACCGCGTCGAGATGCGTAACGACGAATACGAACTCAAGGGCGACTCGGTGGTCTACAACATGGCCACCGACAACGCTTTTTTCTTCGAGAATACCAACATCTGGAACAAGGACGGCGACTACCTCTATGCCGACCGGGGCGCGTACGACAAGGCCGATACGCTTTACCGGGTTACGCGCAACGGTTATGTGCTGACCGAGAAACAGGAGATGTGGAGCGACAGCATCGACTATTTCCGCGCCAAAGACCACGTGGTGCTGTGGCGGGACATCCAGATTGACGATACGGAGCACAAAGTACTCGCCTTCGGCGATTACGGCGAGTATTGGAAGGAACCGGGCGATATATTCCTCACGCGGCGACCCTCGGTGGTGAGCTACGACCTTACACAGGGCGATTCGCTCTTCATGCGTGCCGACTCGATGTTCCTCTTTACGGTCAATGAGAATGCCCGGCGCCGGGCAGAGGAGAAGGCCGCGGCCGATTCGCTTGCGCGTATGGGGGCCGATTCCCTGCAACGGCCCGATTCGCTGGGGCAGCATCCCGATGGATTGGCCGCGACGGCCGGCCCCGAGGAGGGACGTACCGAGCCCGGACTGCATCCCGGCGACGCAGCCGATTCGCTCGCGTCGACCGGCGGGGCGGATTCGCTCGCCGCAGGTTCCGGCTCCGATTCGCGGACGCATGGTTCGCCGCGGGCGGATTCGTTGCGCATGGCCGATTCGCTCTCCGTGCCGGGCAGCCTGCCCGACTCGTTGGACAGGGCTGCCGATACGCTGACCGTTGCCCAGCGCAAGGCCCTGCTCAAGGAAGCGGCGCGCAAGGCCAAGGCCGAAAAGAAGGCCGCGGCAGCCAAAATCAAGAAGGCGCAGCTCGATTCGATAGCCGTCAGACGCAAGGAGAAGACCACGGCCAAACTGCTGTTGCAGAAGGAGCGCGAGGAGGCGCGTCTGGCCGCCCGGCGGCTGAAGGCTGCGTCGAAGCTCAAAGCCCGGCAGGCGCGTGCCGCCCGCAAGGGAAAGGTGATCCCGGTCGATTCGGCGGCCCTGCGCGAACTGGATTCGCTGATCGAGATGAACATGGCCGAACAGGATTCGCTGCTCAACCTGCTGGCAGATTCGCTGTTGTCCGACACGACAGCGATGGCGCTTCCGGCCGATTCGGTCGACTCGCTCGCCCTGCCGCGCGACAGCATCTACCGCCTGATGAAGGGGTACCGCGACGTGAGGATCTTCAGGTCGGATTTCCAGACCGTGTGCGACTCGATCGTGGCGATCAGCACCGACTCGACGATCCACCTCTATATCGACCCCGTGTTGTGGAACCAGAGCAACCAGATCACTTCGGACGTGATGGATATTTTCACCGAGCGGCAGCAGATCAAACGTGCCGAATTCATCGGCAGCCCGATGATGGCCAGCCAGCTCGATACGACACACTACAACCAGGTGGCGGGCAAGACTATGACCGCCTATTTCTACAACAACCAGATATACCGCAACGACGTCAACGGTAATGCCCAGACCATCTATTACATGCAGGACGGCGAGCCGCCCGAGATCACGATGATGGGCGTTATCGAGAGCGGCGACTGTTCATTCTATATCGAGGACAAGCAGGTGGTGCAGATCACCTACCGAACCGAACCGGTCTACAACTTCTATCCGATGGACGATATCCCGCCCACGCAGGATCTCTACCTGAAAGGCTTTAAATGGGAGGGGGCGCGGCGGCCCGTGCAGGCCGATGTGTTCGACCGCAGGATCCGACCTTCGCAGCGGAAGGAACGTACGCGGCTGCGTCATCCAGATTTCCCGATCATGATGCGCATCGAGGAGCATAAGAAACGCCTGATCGAACAACGCCGCTGGGCGGATCGCAACGACCAGGTCGACCCGCTCACCGTCGAGTGGATGCGCGAACTGGGATACGAGGTCGGGCAGCCGCGCGAACCGCAACGTCCCGCGCCGCAGGCTGAATGACCGGCACCGCAACTCTCCGCCGGTAATTCGGACGGTCTATGCAACCATACGGAAACCGTAACAAAAGGCGAAAAGCGAAAAACTTTTCGCCTTTTGTGTTATTTTTGCAGCCGGTTATTCGTCAGTTGGTTTTACACATGAAAAAAAGTCTGATTGCACTGGCATTCGGGACGCTTGCCCTGGGGATGTCGGAGTTCGTGATGATGGGCATCCTGCCCGATATTGCCCGCAGCCTCGGGGTTTCCATCCCCGAGGCCGGACACCTTATTTCGGCCTATGCCCTGGGCGTTTGCTTCGGGGCGCCGCTTACGGTGCTGGTAGCCCGGACGCGCCCGCTGAAACAGATACTGCTGGCGCTCACGGCTCTGATCGCCGTCGGGAACCTGTGCGCGTCGCTGGCGCCGAACTACTGGATGCTGATGGCGATGCGTTTCGTGTCCGGCCTGCCGCACGGTGCCTTTTTCGGTGTCGGGTCGATCGTCGCAGAGCGGGTGGCAGAT
This sequence comes from Alistipes sp. CAG:29, assembly GCF_000435435.1. Lineage (NCBI taxonomy): Bacteria > Pseudomonadati > Bacteroidota > Bacteroidia > Bacteroidales > Rikenellaceae > Alistipes > Alistipes sp. CAG:29. The sequence goes on from NZ_FR893406.1 coordinate 70,897, forward strand.
GCCGGGAAGCGCACGGAGGCCGTTTCGATCATGATCGTCGGGATGACCGTCGCCAACCTGTTCGGCGTGCCGCTGGGCACTTATATCAGCAATGTGCTGTCTTGGCGCACGACCTTTGCGATCGTCGCCGTATGGGGCGTGGTGGCGCTGACGCTCGTAAGGATGTGGGTGCCCCGCATGGAGCCGCTGCCCGATACGGGGCTGAAAGGGCAGTTCCGGTTCCTGCGCAGCCTTGCGCCCTGGCTCGTGCTGGCATCGGTGATGCTCGGCAACGGCGGGATCTTCTGCTGGTACAGCTATGTCAGCCCGCTGATGATCCATACCTCGGGTTTTACGGAGGAGAACCTTACGCTGATTATCATGCTGGCCGGTTTCGGCATGTTCGCGGGCAATATCCTCGGCGGGCATCTCTCCGACCGTTTTACGCCCGAGAAGGTCGTGCGTTTTACGCTGGCCGCGGCCACCCTGACGCTGCTCGGGATTTTCTTCGGGGCACATGTCCACTACCTTTCCGTCATGCTGATGACGCTCTGTACGGCTTGTCTGTTCTGTGTCTCGTCGCCCCAGCAGTTGCTGATCCTGGAGAATTCGCGTGGCGGCGAGATGCTCGGCGCAGCCCTCGTGCAGGTGGCTTTCAACCTGGGCAATGCACTGGGTGCCTATTGCGGGGGCCTGCCGATCGCCCACGGGCTGGGCTACGAATATACGGCGTTGCCCGGTGCGGGTTTCACCCTGTTGGGGCTGCTGACGGCCGTGGTTTATATCCGTAAATATCCCCGCCATGCGAAGCGATAACGGTGCGGAGCTGTTTCCGGTGGTCGACGAAGCCGGGAACGTGATGGGGGCGGCGACGCGTGCCCAATGCCACGGCGGCGGAATGTTGCTGCATCCCGTGGTACACCTGCACCTGTTCAATTCGCGGGGCGAGTTATACCTGCAACGGCGTCCCGTGTGGAAGGATATCCAGCCCGGGCGCTGGGATACGGCCGTGGGTGGGCATGTCGACTACGGCGAAACGGTGGACGACGCATTGCGGCGCGAGGTGCGCGAAGAACTCGGCGTGACCGGGTTCGTGCCCGAACGCGTGGCGGTGTACGTGTTCCGCTCGGAGCGCGAGCGCGAATTGATCTATGTCCACCGCACGGTGTACGATGGGGAGGTCGTCCCGAGTGACGAGCTCGACGGCGGGCGTTTCTGGAGCCGGGACGAAATCTTTGAAAATCTCGGCAAAGGCGTCTTCACGCCCAATTTCGAGGGCGAGGTGGAACTGGTACTCGGGGTATAGTTTTTTTTCGTATCTTGTAACCTGGAAACCGACAATGAAGCGACTGTCCTGTATGCCGCAGGGCATTGTCCAGCACTGACCGGTGCGAGGCGCAGGGATTGGTGCCGTTCCCCAAACGCATGTCCTATGGTGATGGCTGGTGCCGGATTTTTGCCTTCCGCAGTCGTTATCCTGTCGCCGGGGTTTCCGCCGCTGATGATTACAAAGGCCGTTAGGTCTGAAATTTGATAGAAATACCGTATGCAGTCTCTCCTTACACGTTGGGCCGACGCCCTGCTCGCATGGCTCGGACTCACTTCCGCATTGAATAACGGCTGGGATCGTTGGGTGGCTTTCGCCCTGGTGGTGCTGTCCGTCGTGCTTCTCGATTTCCTGTGCCGTAAGGTGCTCGTGCGCGGGATTAGGCGCATCGTGATGCGCACCAAAGCCACGTGGGATGACGAACTGTTCAGTTCCGCCGTGTTGAGCCGGCTGTGTAATATCGTCAGCGCCATCGTGCTGGTCATCGTCCTCCCCGTAGTTTTCGATGAACAGTCGGAAGCCAGGACGATCGTCACACGACTGATACAGGTGTACATCGTCGTCACGGTCTTCCGTTTTATCAACGCCCTGCTTTATGCGGCCTTCAATATCGTCTCGGCGCGTCCTGCGTGGCAGAACAAACCGATCAACGGATTGCGCCAGACCGGGCAGGGAATCGCAGCGCTGATCTGCGGTATCCTCATCGTCTCGATCCTGATCGGCAAGTCGCCCGCCATTCTGCTCACCGGACTGGGCGCTTCGGCGGCCGTCATCATGCTGGTCTTCCGCGACAGCATCCTCGGCTTCGTCTCGGGCATCCAGCTTTCGGCGAACGACATGCTCAAGGTCGGGGACTGGATCACCGTACCCAAATACGGTGCGGACGGTTCGGTGATCGAGGTGTCGCTCACGACCGTCAAAGTGCAGAACTGGGACAATACGATCGTTACGCTGCCGCCCTACCTGCTGGTGAGCGATTCGTTCCAGAACTGGCGCGGGATGCAGGCGTCGGGCGGCCGCCGCGTGAAGCGTTCGGTGAATCTGGACATGACGAGCGTGAAATTCTGTACGCCGGACATGCTGGCCCGGTACCGCAACATAGACATCATCCGCGAATATATCGACCAGACCGAGCAGCGGGTTGAGGAATACAATGCCGTGCATGGCATCCGCCCCGGTGAACGCAAGATCAACGGCCTGCACCAGACCAACCTCGGGGTGTTCCGTGCCTATCTGGAACGATACCTGCGCGATGAGGTGCCTGTCAACAAGGGGATGACCCTGATGGTGCGCCAGCTGCAACCGACGGAGACGGGATTGCCGATGGAACTCTATTTCTTTACGGATACGGTGGTGTGGGTGGATTACGAGCGCATCCAGTCGGATGTCTTCGACCATGTGCTGGCCGTCATCCCCGAGTTCGACCTGCGGGTGTTCCAGAATCCGTCGGGAAGCGATATCGAGGCGCTGCGCTATCAGAGGCCGGAGCCGGACGTGCCGGCCAAACCGGATGTTACAGAAAAATCATCAGCATCACCTGAATGATAATTACCCGCAGGAACATGCAGAGAGGGTAGACCGTGGCGTACGATACCGACGGGTTGTCTCCCTCGATCGTGTCGTTGGCATAGTTCAGTGCCATCGGGTTGGCCATGCTGCCGCACAACATGCCGGCGACCGACCCGAAGTCGATGCGCAGGATGCGCAGGGCGAAGATGCCCAGCAGTACGACGGGGACGAACGTCAGCAGGAATCCCAGCAACAGCCATAGTGCCCCTTCGGGGCGCATGACCGTCTCGAAGAAGTGCGTGCCTGCCTCGAGCCCCAGGCATGCGAGGTACATCGACAGGCCCAGTGCCCGGAGCATCAGGTTGGCGCTGTATGTGGTGTAGGTAATCATGTGCAGGCGCGGGCCGAACGTGCCGATCAGGATGCCGACGATGATCGGGCCGCCTGCCAGGCCGAGCTTTACGGGCAGGCTGATGCCCGGGATGCTTACGGGGATGCTCCCGAGCGTGAGCCCGAGGATCAGGCCGACGAAGACTGCCACGAGGTTGGGCTCTTCGAGGTTCTTCACGGCATTGCCGAGAATCTTTTCCACATGCTTGATCGCGGCGGCTTCGCCCACGACCGTCAGGCGGTCGCCCATCTGCAAACGCAGGTCGGGGGTGGCCAGCAGTTGTACGCCCGAGCGGTAGACGCGGCTGATGTTGATGCCGTAATTGTTGCGCAGGCGCAGCGAGGAGAGTTTCTTGCCGTTGATTTCGGGGCGCGTCACGAGGATGCGCTGCGAGGTGAGCTGGCTGTCGACGGCGTTCCAGTCGATGTTCTCCGTATTCCAGTCCTTCTGTTCCTGCTCCCCGAAGATCAGGCGCAGTGCGTCGGCCTCGCCCGGGGTGGTGATCACGAGGATGACGTCGTCCTTCTGCAACGTCTTGTCGGAGGTGGGAATCGAAACCTGCCCTTCGCGCCAGACCCGCGAAATGACGAAGTGGTGGTGGCTCTGCGCAGCGATCTCGTGGACGCTTTTGCCGAAGACGGCCGGGTTGGTCAGGTGGTAGCTGGCGATGAAGACGTTTTTCCGGTGTTCGGCGTCCGGCTCCGGCATGTCGGCGGGGCGGACGAAGAGTTTGCGGATGAAGACGATGGCCAGGATGACGCCCACTACACCCAGCGGATAAGTCACGGCGCAGCTCAGGGCGGCGCCGCTGGAGTCGACACCCATCTGTTGCAGCGCCTGCTGCGCGGCACCGAGTGCCGGGGTGTTGGTCGTGGCGCCGCACAGGATGCCCGACATGTCGGGCATCGAGACATGCAGCGTATAGCTCATTGCCACGGCCAGCCCCGTGCCGAGCAATACTACGGCCAGAGCCGGCGACATCAGGCGCAGCCCGTCGGCGCGCAGCGAGTTGAAGAAACCGGGGCCGACCTGCAGGCCGAGGGCGTATACGAAGATGATGAGCCCGAAGCTCTCGGCATAGTTCAGCATCGCCGGGTCGATCGACAGCCCGAAATGCCCGGCCAGGATACCGGCGAAAAAGATGAATGCCACGCCCAGCGAGATGCCGAAGATGCGGATCCTGCCCAGTGCGATCCCGATCGTCGAAATGAGCGAAATAACCACGACGGCCTGCAGAGCCGAGTGTTCGACGAATAAACTTTTAAGCCATTCCATCCTTTCCGTTTGAGAATTTGCTGCAAAAGTAGGGCAAATTTTTCAGATAGCCGCTTTTTTGCAGAACCTTTTGTGGGCTCATTGTGCCTGTGTGCAACATTTTCGGCCGGCAAGGTAAATCATTTCAGCCCCATGTTATGACAAAACAGGCCCCGAGGTATGCAGTTCAGGATAATTTACATATCTTTGCACTACCCTACTTCACACAGGGGATGGAGGGGGTAATTAGTGACGCAAAAGGGCTTCTGTGCCGGGTGGGAGTCTGAAAATCTTACCCGGCCGCTGCCGGAAAACTTTAGGGATTGGTTATTCCGGACAGCATCAGGGCGGTCGATAACGGCCGCCCTGATTTGTTTATTGTGTACGATGTGTTCACCTCTCCGGATCACAGTTTCAGCGGTCTTCCGCGGTAAAAATCCAGTATTTTCGAACGGAATACGAATTCGTATTTCGCCTGCACGAGTTCCGACTCGGCTTTTTCCATGCGGGTTTTGGCATCGTTGAAATCGAAAATGGTCGAACGTCCCGATTCCGCCTTCCGCTGCTCGTAGGCGAATGCCACCTTCGCCGAGGCGAGGGCCACGCCGGCCGAACGGTATTTGCTGTACGCCGCGTCGGCGTTGTACCACGCCTGTTCGATCTCCTTGCGCAGCGCCAGCTCGGCTTCGGTCAGTGCGAGCCGCTGGCTGCGGGCCGAAAGCTGTGCCGAGCGGATATTGTTGCGCGTGGCGCGGCGGTTGAAGATCGGGATGTTCATCGACAGCCCGACGTATTCGCGGCTGTTGTGGCGCATCTGGGCCCAGAACTTATCGCTGTCGGCGCTGTACACCCCCGTGCCGTAGCCGCCTGAAAGCGAGATGGAGGGATAGAGTGCCGATTTGGCAATGAGGACTGAATTCTCCGAACTTTCGAGTCGCAGCCGTTCCGCCTTGATATGGGGACGGTTTTCCGCTGCATAGTTGTAGACCTCGTCTGCCGTGCCGAGCCGGTGCAGCGAGGCGAGCGTCACGCTGTCGAGCTCCGGAACCACGACGTCGAACCCTGCGGCGCTCTCGCGGTTGAGGGCCTGGCTCAGGTTGAGCAGTGCCAGTTGCAGGTCGTTGCGGGCCTGGGTCAGGCTCAGCTGGTCTTTGGCCTGAAGCGCCTCGCTTTCGTACCGGGCCGATTCCGGCTGTTTGCCGGCGGCGACCAGTTCGCGGCTCTGCGTGGCCTGCAGGGTGCTCAGGGCGAGCTGGCGTTCGGCCACGTCGGCGAGTTCCTTGTTGTAAAGTACCTCCAGGTAGAGTGTCATGACGTTGATCGACAAATCTTCGCGGGCACGTTCCAGATCCTGCATGGCTGCGGCGAGGTCGAGCTTGCCGCCTTTGACCTGGCGGTTGATGCGCATGCCCTGGAATACGGGGATGCTGGTCGAGATGTTGAGCGATCCCGAGGTCTGGTTGTTGTCCTTATAAGTATTGTCGCTCGAGAGTACGCGGCCGAACGATGCGTCGCCTCCGATCGAGGCGTTCAGGTCGGGCAGGCGGCTGTATTTGGCCGTCGAGAGTTCCACCTCGTTCTGTTCGACCTGCAGGGCGCGTTGCTGCACGTCGATGTTGTTGGCCAGGGCATACCCGATGCAGTCGTCGAGCGACCAGGGCGTGCCGGGTGCCGGTGCTGCGGCGGCTTGAGGTGCAGCCGGTGCGGGCTGGGCCCCCGCGGGCATTGCGCAGAGTGCGGCGGCAGCTGTGCAGAGTGCGGCGAATAGGGTGCTGGTTTTCATGCTGCGGTGCATTTGGGGTTATTTCTTCTTGTCTTCCTTCGCGCCGCGGACTTTGTCGTCGGCGGTCACGCCCTCGGTAAGCTCGATGTTGATGCCGTCCGAAAGGCCGATCTTGACTTCGCGTTTGTCGAAGGTCTGCTCTGCGGCGTCCTCGGCGCTCGTGAGCAGGTAGACATACGTTTTTTCGCCCTCGAATTCGACGGTGCTCTCGGGAAGCGTCAGCACGCCTTCGCGGCTTTCGATCACGATGCTGGCGTTGGCGCTGTACCCGGCGCGCACGAAGACGTCGGCGGGAATCTTCACGGCGGCCTTCACTTCGAACATGATGACGCCGTTATCCTCGGTCGCCTTGGGCGAAACGTATTCCAGGGTAGCGTCCAGCTCGACGTTCTGCAGGGCGCCGATCGTCAGCTTCACGGGCATGCCCTCGTGCAGTTTGCCGACGTCCGTTTCGTCGACGTTGCCCCGGAAGAGCATGTTCGACATGTCGGCTACGGAGGCGATGGTCGTACCGTCGTTGAACGTGTTGGCCTGGATCACCGAGTTTCCGACCTTGATCGGCACGTCGAGGATCATACCGTCGATCGTCGATCGGATCTGCGTGTTGCTGAGCTCCTTATAGCGGCTGGTGATGCCGTTCTTGACGATCTCCAGGTTCTCCTTGGCGTTCAGCAGTTCCTCCTCGGCTTTCTGGAGGTCGGTGCGCCCCTGCTCGAACTCCTCGTCCGAGACGACGCCCTTGTCGTGCAGTGTTTCCGTGCGGCCGAATTCGCGGCGGGTCTGCGCCAGCGATATTTCGGCTACCGAGACGCGCGATTCGGCGCTCGAAAGCTGTCCCATCTCCGGGACGACCTTCACCGTGGCGATCACCTCGCCCTTGCGCACCATCTGGCCGGCCTCCTTGTAGACGTCGGAAACGATACCCGAAATCTGGGGCTTGATCAGCACCTCGTCGCGGGGTTCGACCTTGCCGGTGGCGACCACGAATTGTTTGAGCGTGTCGAGTTTGGGTTGTACGATCGTGTAGACTACCTTTACCGGACGGGTCTTCTGCCACAGGAACACGAACGTTCCGAGCAACAGCGCCGCAAAGAGCACACCCAGAAAGATTTTCAGAAATTTTTTCATAGCCGTAATCTATTGAATTTGATTGTTATTCTTCACGTATTGCATCCACAGCCTTGATGCTCAGGGCCCGGTAGGCGGGGATGACGCCCGCCAGCAGGCTGCCCGCGACGAGGATGAAAAGCGCCAGCATGCCTGTCCCGAACGAGATCTGCCACGAGATTTCGGCCCCCTCCTGGGCCACGGTCACCGCCTGATAATAGATCGAGTCGGCCACCGACAGTACGCCCACCGCGGCCGTGAGGCCGACCACCCCGGCGATGAAGGTGAGGATGAAACTTTCGGAGAGTATCTGCGAGATGATGGCCGTAGGCGGTGCGCCCAGGGCGCGGCGGATGCCGATCTCCTGCGTGCGCTCCTTGACCAGCACCAGCATGATGTTGCTCACGCCGACGATGCCGGCCAGCAGTGTCCCCAGGCCCACGATCCATGTCAGGAACCCGATGCCCCAGAAGAGGCTCATCACCTTGTCGAACATTTCGGCCGTGGCCATGCACCAGGCGGCTTTCTCGTCGTCCGGCGAGATCAGGTGCTTGGCGAAGATCACCGACTTGCAGGCGGTTTCGACCTCTTTGCTCGGGGTGTCCTCCCGGCCGGCGATGGCCAGCATGTGGATCGAGTTGCCCCCGCCGTACATCTGCTGCGCGAGCGAGATCGGGGCTACGACCGTGCGTTCGACGTTGCTGAACGACATGGCCGTGCTCTGGCGCCGCATGACGCCGATAATGGTGAAATAGCTGTTGTTGACTTTGATGACCTTGCCGGTCGGGTCTTCCATTCCCGGAAACAGGTCTTTCTGTATCTGGGTGCCGATGACGCAGACCTTGCGCTTCTGCGCCATGTCGACGTCGTTGATGAAGCGGCCGTAGATGATCTTCTGTGGGTTGATCTGCTGGTAGTCGGGCATGTAGCCCATCAGCGAATAGTCGCCCTTGCGTTCGTTGTAGCTGCAATGGATCTCCCCGCCCCAGTAGACGCCCGAGGCGTACTGCACCTCCTTGAGCCCCCGGACGTTTTCCACGTCGTCGTTGTTCATGCGCCACCAGCGGTTCTTGGGCATGCCCTTGTAGGGGAGAGAGGTCTGCGAAGGCTGTATGAGCAGCGTGTTGGTCGACATGTCGCCCAGCTGTGCCCGGAACAGACGTCCCAGCCCCATGCCGGCACCCAGCAGTACGGTAAGCATGAAGATGCCCCAGAAGACGCCCAGTGCCGTCATGATGCTGCGCTTGCGGTTGCGGGAGATCGTCTGCCATATCTCGTTCCAGCGGTCTGTATCGAAAAATCCCATGGCTTCTACTTGTTATAACGCAGGGCGTCGATTGTCTTGAGTTGTGCGGCCCGGTAGGCTGGGACGTAGCCTGCGATCAGGCCGGCGATGACCAGCACGACCGTCGCGCTGACCGCAACGCCCAGGTCGAGCGTCGGGTTGAGGAAGATCGACGGCGCATGGCCGCCGCCCGTCGGCGGCGTCTGGTTGAGCATGTAGTTGACCCCTTCCATCATCGCCACGCCGAATACCATACCCAGGTAACCGAATACGGCGGTTATCATCACCGACTCGGTAAGGATCAGCCTGATGATCGACACGGGCTTGGCGCCCAGCGCCTTGCGTATGCCGAATTCGGAGGTGCGCTCCGTGACCGTCACGAGCATGATGTTGCTTACGCCGACGATGCCGGCCAGCAGCGTCCCCAGGCCGATGATCCAGACGAAGATGTTGATGCCTGCGAAAACCATCATGAAATTCTTGTAGGTTTCCATCGTATTGTCGAGCCAGATGGCGCTTTCGTCGTCGGGGGCGAAGTGGTGTTCGGCGGAAAGGCGCCGGATGACGCGCTTTTCGAACTCCTTCATCGCCTCGGTGGTGTGGACGCCCTTGATGGTGATGATGGCATTGTTCACTTCGGGGCTGTTGGCGTTGTAGAGCAGCTGCCCGGTGGTCAGCGGGATGTAACACGACGAACTGCTGCGCTGGGCGTCGCCCTTGTAGACGCCGACCACGGTGAATACCGTGCTGTCGAGCTTGATCCTTGCCCCCAGCGGATCGGCGCCCTTGAATAGCAGGGACTGCATGGCCTGGTCGATGACCAGCGACTTGCGGTATTCGCGGATGTCGGCGTCGTTGACGAAGCGCCCCTTTACGATCTCCACGCCCTCGATCTGTTCGATCTTGGGCAGCGAGCCGCGCAGCCAGACCTTGGTGTATTCGTTCCCGTAGGTTGCCGTATGGTTGTCGAACCACGAGTTGGCAGCCACTTCGTCTACCTCGGGGAATTCCCGGGCGAGGATTTCGAGGTCGCTGTTCCACAGCCGGATGCGGCGCCCCTTCTGGTAGCCCATGTAGGGCTTCGAAGTACGGCCGCCGTAGAGGTCGATCGAGTTGGTGGCGTAGTTGCCGAAATTGGAGGTTACGCCGTTCTTGAGCCCGTTGCCCGAGCCCAGCAGGATGACGAGCATGAAAATGCCCCACGCGACCGAGAAGCCCGTGAGGAACGTGCGCAGCTTGTTGCGGCGCACCGATGTCCAGATCTCCAGCAGCAGTTCCCTCATCGCTTTCCGAGTCCGGTTTCGGTGATACTGCTGATGACGCCGTCCGTAAGACGGATGATCTTGTCCGTCTGGTCGGCGATCGACTGTTCGTGCGTGACGCAGATGATGGTCATGCCCATATCAACGTTCACGCTGCGCAGCAGGTTCATCACTTCCTGCGAGGTGGCGCTGTCCAGTGCGCCCGTGGGTTCGTCGGCAAGGATGATCTGGGGCTTGTTGATAAGCGCCCGGGCGATGGCCACGCGCTGTTTCTGGCCGCCGGACATTTCGTTGGGCATGTGGTCGGCCCACTCCCTGAGCCCCAGCATGTCGAGGTATTCGAGTGCCAGGGCGTTGCGTTTGCGGCGCGAGACGCCCTGGTAGTAGAGCGGCAGGGCGACGTTTTCGACGGCGTTCTTGTAATTGATCAGGTTGAAGGACTGGAAAATATAGCCGATCATGTTGTTGCGCGCAGCGGCGGCCTGCGTTTCGCTGAGGTTCTTGATCAGCCGTCCGGCCAGGTAGTAACTGCCGCTGTCGTAGTCGTCGAGAATCCCGAGGATGTTCAGCAGGGTGGATTTTCCCGAACCCGAGGCGCCCATGATCGAGACCAGTTCGCCCTTTTCTACATCGAGGTCGATGCCTTTGAGCACGTGCAGGGGTGACCCATTATTATAGGTCTTGTTGATGTTTTCCAGCTTTATCATATTCAGTCTGCCGTTATAAAGCGGTTTGCGATGTTGAGGGTTACAATCTGTAAGCGGTGTGTGAGGCGCTTGGGACAAAGGTAATAATATAATCTTGAAAAACAATTTATTTTTATCGAAAATCAATAAAAAATTACCAAACACCAATAAATGTGGTTATAATATCGGCAAATGTAAGCAAAAAATACATACTATGCAATACAGAGTACTAAAAATCATATATTAATCTTTCCGACCTATATAATATAAAGGTGGGAAAACCCCGTTTTATGCGCATATCCCGGTAGGGTGGCCGGTGAAAATCCCCATAAATGGCGATTGCCGCCTGAGGCCCGAATCGCTATTTTTGCAGGCAAAAATTACGTTATATGTTAAAAAAATAACATAAACGGTTTATGGGTAATGCTTTTTCGTTATATTTGTTGCGTTAGGTCAAGCATATGAGGAAACTTTTACTACTGTTTTTATGCACGATTGTCCCGGCTGTCGTGTCGGCGCAGCGTCTCGACGTTACGGGACGGGTGCTTGTAAAGGATACCGGCAAGCCGATCGGACAAGCAGTCGTCGAATTGCCGCAGTCCGGATTGTGGGCCGTGGCCGATGCCGACGGAAACTTCACGGTGAAGGGAGTCCCGGCCGGGGAAACGCGTTTTGTCGTTTCCTGCCTGGGGTTCGTTACCACCGAAGCCGAGGTCGACGTGCGTACGGGGATGGGGCCGGTCAGGCTTTATGCCCCCGAGGATAACCTGAAACTGGAGAGC
>NZ_FR893406.1:82278-119282 GCF_000435435.1 Alistipes sp. CAG:29
GAGAGCGTCGTGGTGACGGCCAAGGAGGCGCCCAACGCCATGGCTACGTCGCGTACGATCGGCGGCAATGCCATCGACCACCTGCAAATGGTCAATGCGTCGGACATCTCGGCACTGCTGCCGGGTGGCAAAACGGTTAATCCCGACCTGATGAAGGACAATGTCTTTTCGCTGCGCAGCGGCGGGAGCACGGCCGGCAATGCGGCGTTCGGTACGGCCGTCGAGGTCGACGGCGTACGCCTTTCCACCAATGCTTCGCTGGGCGACCCGACGGGTGCCAGCACACGCAACCTGTCGGCGACCAACATCGAGTCGGTCGAGGTGGTGACCGGAGTACCTTCGGCCGAATACGGCGACATTTCGTCGGGTGTGGTGAAAATCTCGACCCGCAAGGGCAAGACGCCCTATACGGTGACGCTCTCCACCAATCCGCGCACCAAACAGATCGCCGCCTCGAAGGGCTTCGACCTGGGGCGGAACCACGGGGTGCTGAACAGCAACGTCGAGTATACGCGGGCCACGAAGAACCCCACGTCGCCCTACACCTCCTATTCCCGCACGGGGCTGGCGCTCAACTACCAGAATACCTTCGCCAAGGTTCTGCGTTTCAATTTCGGCGTAACGGCCAATATCGGCGGTATGAATACCGAGGACGACCCCGATGCCCAGAAAGGCGAGTGGGAGAAGGTGCGTGACAATGTGCTGCGTGCCAACACCTCGCTCAAATGGCTGCTGAACAGGTCGTGGATCACGAGCCTGGACTTCGACGCGTCGCTCAACTATACCGACAACCTTGCACGCAAGCGCACCTATAACCTCAATTCGACCTCCCTTCCGGCCGTCCATGCCGAACAGGAAGGGTATTACATCGCCGAGATGCTCCCTCCGGTCTATTATTCGACCAAATACGTCGATTCCAAGCAGCTCGACTATGCGGCCAACCTCAAGGCCACGTGGGTGCGCAGCTGGGGCGACGTGCACAGCAATGCCAAGGTCGGCGCTTCGTGGCGTGCCAACGGCAATGTCGGGGACGGGGAGTACTATGCGACCCCCTCCCTCGCGCCTAACGGGTACCGCCCCCGTCCGTATACGGACATCCCCTATATGCATAACCTCGCGGCCTACGTCGAGGAGACGCTGACCGTGCCGCTGGGATCGGCCACGCTGCAACTGATGGCCGGCCTGCGTGCCGAAAAGACTTTTATCAAAAATACGCAATACGAGAATACGTCGAGCCTCTCGCCGCGCTTCAACCTGAAATTCCGCATCAACGACCGTCTGACTGTCCGCGGAGGCTGGGGCATCACCGAGAAACTGCCGTCGTTCAACGTGCTTTACCCGCTGCCCGAATACCGCGATACGCCCGTGTTCGCTACCAACTATGGGTCGGGGCAGAGCGCCTATGTCTACCACACGCAGCCTTACCAGATACTCTACAACGACAACCTGAAATGGCAGCGCAACCGCAATTCCGAGGTCGGCGTCGACCTGCGTATCGGGGGTACCTCGATCTCGCTGGTCGGCTATTTCAACCGCACGAAATACCCCTATAAGCTGAGCGCCGCCTTCGAGCCGTTCTCCTATAATATGATGGGCGTGCCCTCCGCGCTGCCCGACGGGACTGCATACACGATGCCGGCGAACCCGGCTTTCCGGGTCGACAGCCAGACGGGCGAAATCTTCGTCCGTGACAAGGACAACCCCTCGGCCGGCTGGATCGCCATGCAGACCACTTCCACGAAACGGACGTTCGTCAAGAATACCTATCAGAACAACGGTTCGCCCGTAGACCGCATGGGGCTGGAGTTCGTCGTGGAATTCCCGCAGATCAACCCCATCCGCACGCAGCTGCGGCTCGACGGGGCTTACGGCTATACCAAATACGTCAACGAGGGTGAGGCATGCTACTATCCCTCGACCTCGACCGGCGGCGAGTTCTACCCCTATGTGGGGGTTTATCTCGATAACGGGGGCAGCTCCAACGTCACCTACAACGGCCGGAAGCTGCACGCGCTGGATATGAACCTCACGGCCACGACGCATGTGCCCTCGATCCGTATGATCATCTCGCTGCGGCTCGAAGCCACGCTCGTGAAGCGCTCGCAGAACCTCTCGGAGTACAGGGGGCGCGAATATGCCTTCAATGTCGACGAGGATCGTAACCCCACCGGCGGGAGCATCTACGACGGAGACAGCTATACGGCGATCTGGCCTGTGGCCTACATCGACCTCGACGGCAACCGCCATCCCTTCACCGATGCCGAGAAGAACGATCCGGCCTTCTCCTCCCTGCTGTTGCGTTCGGGCAATGCCTACTCCTTCAACGGCGACGGTTACGACCCCTATTTCTCGGCCAACCTGAGCATCACGAAGGAGATCGGCGACCATGTCTCCGTCTCGTTCTACGCCAATAACTTCACCAATTCGCGGCCCTTCGTCGCGTCGTACGCCACGGGTGTCAAGGCGGTCTTCACACCCGATTTCTATTACGGACTTACGGTACGTCTTAAATTCTGAAAACGATGAGAAAGATACTTTGCATATTGTCCTGTCTGCTGGTGGCCGGTTGCACGTCGTTCGACAGGAACCCTTACGACGGTGCGCTGCGCGAACTCCGTGTGACGGCCGTGTATCCCGAGGGGTACGCCGGCTATCTGCGCGAAGGCGTCGCGGTGAAACTCTCCGACCGCAATACGGGCAATGTTTATACCGCCCTGACCGATGCGCAGGGCCACGCCGGGTTCCGCGTCGCTGCCGGGCATTACCGTCTCTCGGTGCTCGACCTGCCCGACGATTCGGCGGTATTCAACGGTACGATCGAGCAGGTCGACCTTGTCGGCGAGGACAAGGAAGTCGACGTGGCGCTGAAATTTTCCAAGCCGGGTACGATCCTCATCAAGGAGATCTACTCGGGCGGCTGCATGCAGGATCCGCCGGCGACGGGGACTTATGCCGACGACAAATATATCATCCTGCACAACAACGGTTTCGAAACCTATTACCTCGACGGGCTGTGCCTGGCGATGGTCGCCCCCTACAACTCGCAGGCCGCCAATCCCTGGACGAGCACCGACCCTTCGGGCAACATCGTTTTCCGTGATTACGCCGCCGTACCCGACTGTATCTGGATGTTCCCGGGCTCGGGGACGGATTTCCCGCTGCAACCCGGCGAGGATGCTGTGGTGGCCTACCATGGCGTCGACCATACGCAGACCTATTCCCAGTCGGTGAACCTCAACCGCAAGGGCTGTTTCGTGCTCTACGACATGGTATACTATCCCGGCAACAAGTTGCACCCCACGCCTGTCCCGGGCGACCAGATCGACCAGGCGCATTACATGAAGGTGCTGAAAAAGACCGGGACGAATACGGCCGTCGTCTACGTGATCTCGCAGAATTCGCCCGCCGTGATCCTTTTCCGGGCGCCCGAAGGGTTCGATCTGGATGCCTATCTGGCCGACGACCTCCAGTCGACGGTTCAGAGCGGCAGCATCACCTATTCGAAGATACCGTGGGACGACTGGATCGTGGACGGCGTCGAGGTATGCAACATGACCGAGGCGACCAAGCACAAACGCCTGCACACCGATGTGGATGCCGGTTACATCGGCTTCTCGGCCAAGGCGCAGGGACATACCCTGCACCGGAAGCTGGATGAAGCGGCCACGGCGGCTGCCGGCTTCGAAAGGTACGTGGATACCAATAACTCGTCGAACGATTTTTATGAGCGTGAGACACAATCTTTGCGAGATTAGCCTATGAGACGGATTTTAACGATACTGATGTTGGCCGCCGTCTCTGCTGCCACGGCGCAGGAGCGTTTCGACTATATTTTCCGCCGCAACCCCTGGAACGGCGGCCCGAACGCTGCGGGTATCCGGCAGGACTCCCTGAGCCGTTCCTATGCCGAGATATATTTCACCAAGGAGAACGGCGGGCTTACGGGCCACTCCGCGTCGGACGACAGCTGGAATGCCGGGGCGAAAACCGAGTCGGTGCGCCACCTGAAAAAGGTCTCGTTCTCGGGCGGGTTCGGCTACGACTATTTCGACGGCCGCAACATGTGCGGCTCGATGTTCACCGAACCGGGGTATTATCCGGTGGACATCCTCGAATTTACGCCGGGGCGCAAGGTGCGCGAGGATTATACCTTCACGGGCGGTATGTCGGCCGTGCTGGGCAACCGGTGGACAGGCGGCCTGCGCGTAGAGTTCGAAGCCCGCAACTATGCCAAGCGCAAAGACCTGCGCCACAAGAATACACGGCTGGATTTCGAATTTTCGCCCGGCGTGATGTACCATGCGGGACGCTTTGCCGTAGGGGCGGTCTATATCGTGGGTACGAACAGCGAGAAGGTTGCTGCCGAAGGGGTGGGCCCCGGTGCCGACTTGTACGAGGCATTCTTCGACCGGGGATTGCTCTACGGGTCGCTGGAGAAGTGGGGGAGCACCGACATACACCTCTCGACCAACGGCGTTTCGGGATTCCCCGTCCGGGAGAATACGCAGGGGGTGGGCGTCCAGTTGCAATACGGGCCGTTCTATGCCGACGTCGCCTACCGCAACAGGCAGGGCGAGACGGGCGAGAGCCGGATTATCTGGCACCTGTTCGAAACGCACCAGGTGACGGCCAATGCCGCCCTGTCGCTGGGGACGGCACTGCGCAGGCATTTCGTGCGTGTGAACCTCGACTGGCAGACGCTCGGCACCGACGAGAACATCATCACCACCGAGACCATCAACGGCGTGCAGATCATCACCATACACGGTTCGACGCCGACTTTTGGGCGCAAGGGACTCGACCTGGGAGGCGAATACGAGTTCGTGGCTCCGCATACGGATTTGCGTGCCGGGGTCGGTTATTCGCAGCTCAACCGCGAATCGACGCTGATGTACCCCTATGTCAAGGGGCAGAAGCTCCACTTTACGAAGATATATGCCTCGCTGATCCGCACGTTCGGCCTCTGGGAGCTGACCCTCGCGGCGGATTATCGCCTGGGCGGTTTCACGGAGCGCGAAAAGCGGTTCGAGACCCCCGGCGTGCAGCCGGGCGAGTATCCCGGACAGCTGACCGCTTATTACGATTACGAAAACGAATACCTCACGGCCAAACGGCTGGGGGCGGCGCTCGGGCTGCGGCGCAATATCAAACGGTTCTATATCGACGTATTCGCGCGTTACGAACACGGCTTCGGTCTGGAATACGTCGCGCAGCCCAACCGGGTCGCGGCGACGCTGAGTGTAGGATATAATTTTTAATTTAAAGGATAGGATTATGAAAAGGATTTTGACATTGACGGCAGTCGCGGCGATGGTTTTCACCGCCTGCTCGAAGGAGGAAAGCACCGGGACGGGCGACAAGCAGGTGCGCATCACCCCGACGATCGCCAATCCGGCGCTGACGCCGGCAAGCATGTCGTCCGGTACGCGTGCGACGGACACCGATTTCGAGCTGAACGATAAGGTCGGCCTCACGATCACGATGACGGCGGACGGTTCGGCGTTCGTGGCGAACAAGGAGATGTCGTTCGACGGAACGGATTTCAAGACCGAGGGTTTCCTCTGGTACGAAGATGTCGACGCCACTTCGACGCTTTTTGCCTATTATCCCTACCAGGCCGGTGCCGCGGCGCCCGCGGAATTCTCGGTGAAGGCGGATCAGAGCGGCGCGAATTACACGGCCTCCGACCTGATCGTGGCCGTGAAGACGGGGGTCAAGCCTACGCTGTCGGCCACGCAGATGACCTTCAAGCATAAAATGTCGCGGATCGTTATCGGAGTGACGAACGAATCGGGTTTCGACATTACGGACATCGTCATCAAGGGTGCTGTCGGCACCGGGGTGCTCGATCCCGCCACGGGCGATTTTACGGCTAAGGCGGGTGTCGAAGCATCCGACGTGATTGCCAACACGGCCACTGCCGAGAAGGTTTACTACGCGCTGCTGGTGCCGCAAAACGGTGTGCAGCTCAGGGTTACGGTCACCACGGCCGATGGCAAGAAACGTACGCAGACGCTCGGCACGACCGACCTCAAGTCGGGTGAGAACCGCCGCATGGACTGCAACGTGCAGCCGGCGGACATCCAGGTGAAATTCAGCGGCCCGATCGCGGGCTGGGTCGACGGAGACGACCTGCTGCCGGACGGCGGGGGTGAGGTGGAGACCCCGACCGTCGAGTGGGGCGGCGTGAAGTACAAGATCGTCACGCTCAAGGACGGCCGTACGTGGATGGCCGAGAACCTGCGCTATGTGCCCGAAGGCAAAACCATATCGAACGATCCGAAGGACGGCAACGGGGTGTGGTATCCCTGCAACCTCTCGAAAGCCGCCGACCCGTCGTTGACTGAGACCGCTGGCCTGCTGTACAGTTATCCCGTGATGCTGAGAATGACCGGCGAGATGACGGGCACCAATTTCGACCAGTACGCGGGTGCGCAGGGCATCTGCCCCGACGGGTGGCATATTCCGACGATGGCCGAGTGGCTCAAGCTGGCGGGTACCGGCAGCGGCGGCCTCTCCGACCCGACGTCGCCCTATTTGGACGAAACGCAAAGCGGCGGTTCGATTGCCGCGCTCAACAAGGACGGTTTCAATATTGCGGGCTGCGGCTATATCAATGCGGCGAACGCCACGGCGATCCCGGCCTATATGGCGACGGTGTCACAAGCCGACGCCTCGGCGTTCGGTATGGGATATTTCCCCAGCTCGACCGGCTACAAGGTTACTTACAATACGGCCGACGATCCGGAAAGCGGCATCAAGAACATCCAGTATTATGCCGGTATGATAACTTACAATAAGAATTATAACCGTATGACGATCGCTTACCAGGGCGGTTATTGCGCCGCCCCCGTCCGCTGTATCAAGGACAAGGAGTGACCCTCCCCCCGGCACACACGAACACACATAACACAAACAATAGATGAAACGTAAACCTAATTATCTGAAACACCTGCTGCAATGGGGCGTACTGGCCGCCATCGTCGGCACGGTGCTTTGGGCCAAATTCAGCGACAAACCTGTCGATGTCGAGGCATATTGTCCTTTCGGCGGGTTGCAGGCCTTCGGTACCTATCTGGTGAACAATTCGCTGGCCTGTTCGATGTCGATGCTCCAGATCATGATGGGCCTCGTGCTCGCCGTGGGAGTGATTCTCTTCAGCAAACTTTTCTGCGGGTACCTCTGTCCGCTGGGCACCGTCGGCGAATGGATGGGCCGCGCCGGAAAGAAACTGCACCTGCAGGTCGATGTCCCTTCGGGCAGCGTCGTCGACAAGCTGCTGCGCGTGGTGAAGTACGTGCTGCTCTTCACGATCCTCTATTTCACGCTCTCGTCGAGCGAGCTGTTCTGCAAGAAACTCGACCCGTTCTATGCCGTGGCTACGGGTTTCAAGGGCGAAATCGTGCTTTGGATGTCGCTCACGAGCCTTACGCTGCTGCTCTTGGGCGGCTTCGTGGTAAAGATGTTCTGGTGCAAGTACATCTGTCCGCTGGGAGCTGTCAGCAACATTTTCAAATTCACGCTGCTGTTCGTGATCGCCGCCCTCGGCGGCTGGGCGCTCGGTGCGCTGGGCGTTGCGAACGCGTGGGTCTGGACGATCGGCGGCGCATGTCTTGCCGCCTATATCGTCGAGATCGCCAAGATGCGCAGCTGCACCTTCCCCCTGATGTACATCAGGCGGGATTTGAACACCTGCAATAATTGCGGACTGTGCGAAAAGAAATGTCCCTACCAGCTTCCGATCCATGACTATGTGAAGGTGAAGCATGTCGACTGTACGTTGTGCGGCAACTGCATCGGTGCGTGTGCCAAGGATGCCTTGCAGGTCAACGGCCGCCGTTCGCTGCGCTGGGTGCCCGGGTTGCTGGCCGTGGTGCTCTTCTTCCTGGCCATATGGCTGGGTTCCACCATGGAACTGCCGACGATCGACGAAAAATGGGGCGACTACGAGAAGGTCGAGAACCTGCAGACGTTCGAGATGGAGGGCTTGCAGACGATCAAGTGCTTCGGTTCGTCGAAGGCTTTTTCGGCCAAGATGCAGGCCGTGCAGGGCGTATACGGCGTCAAGACCTTCGTACGCCGCCATGGCGTCGAGGTGCTTTACGACCCGGCTGCCACCGATACGCTGAAGATACAGGCTGCGATCTTTGCGCCGACGCTGCGCAAATATGCCATGCCGGGCGAGCAGGTGCCGGTGCTCGACGTGGTGAAGCTCGGCGTCGAAGGGCTCCACGACCGGATGGATATGATCTATTTCGGCATGGTGCTCCAGAAGATCGAGGGAGTCTACGGCTTCACGTCGGAGTTCGCCTGTCCGGTGGATGTGACGGTCTACGTCGATCCGGCTGCCGGTATTACCGAAAAGATGTTCGGGGAGGCGATCGACGCCAAGGAACTGGTCATCCCGACCAAGGAGAGCGAGAAGGTGATCCCGATGCATACGGTGCTTAAAAGCTATGCGGTCGCCGGACAGGTTTCGCGTGAAGAGTTTGCGCAGATCATGTTCCGCGATGTGGAGAAGCTCGCGGGCAGGTTCGTTGCCAACCAGGAGAAGTGGGGGGACGACGAGCAGTTCCCCAAGGCGGTCTACGAGATGGTATTCCCCGGTATCGAGAAGATGCCGATCCGCAATGCGTTCCCCTATTTCAAGAGCTTCCTTTCGTGTACGGACGGCATCGTGTCCGTGGATTTCGTCCTGCGGGATATGAAGCCCGTGATGCGCATCCGCTATGTGAAGTCGATGTGGGACGACGCGAAGCTGTGGAAAGAGGTTTTCCAGGCCGAAAAATGGACGCTGCGCATGGCTGACGGCACCTTCAAGGAGGCCGACCCGCGGCTGAAGTTCACCAATCCGGGGAAAACGGTTGGAGAGTAATTGAAAAAACGGCTGCAAAAATGACTGTTTCATGCAGGATATTCGGATTGCTGTCTGTGGTTTCGTTGGCGGTTTTCGTACTTGCAGGATGTGCTCGTGCGAAAAATACGAACTGCCGCGAGCTGTTCGAAAAGTATTACGAAGTCAATGTCGCGGCATTTATGCGGACGATGCCGGCGGCAGATTCCGCCGCGGTGCGAAAAAAGGCCGAATACGCCTTGGATAAAATGTACCGGATCGACTCCACGTTCGTTTTGATGAGGGGAAAGGAATTGGACGATTTTATCAGGGTCAATTTGCCGGCCATTGTCGGAGCCGATGCTGAGGATTGAATTTTTGTTGTCGGTTTTTAAAAACAGACCGAATGTGGGGAGAACCGGGAAAAAGGTTCTTTCCCATTGGTGAAAAATGAAGAATATGAGAAGATGGATAGCCTGTCTGGCCGTTGTGCTGCTCTGTATGCAGCCTGCGATGGCCGACGAGGGCATGTGGCTGATGCACCGGCTGGCGGAGATTTATCCGCAGATGAAGGCCCGGGGACTGAAAATCAAGGATAAGGAGATTTACAACGAGAAATCGGCGGCGCTGGCCGATGCCGTGGTGGCTGTCGACGGCGGCATGGGAACGGGCAGCATGATCTCCGACCAGGGGCTGATGATTACCAACCACCATGTGGCTTACAGCGACATCTGCGCCCTGTCGACGCCCGAGTGCAACCTGCTCGAAACGGGATTCTGGGCACGCACGCGCGATGAGGAGATTCCCGTCCCCGGCAAGACCGTGTGGTTCGTGCGCAAGGTGGTCGACGTGACCGACGAGGCCAATGCGCTCAAGGAGGAGATGAAAGCCGCCGGGAAATGGGGCATGATGGCCCCGCGCCGTCTCTATGCCGAACTGGAAGGGCGCTACGGCCGGGAAACGGAGTGCGAGGTGTCGTGCTACTCGATGTGGGGTGGCAAAATGTACCTGATGTTCTACTACGACATCTACAAGGATGTGCGGCTGGTGGGTACGCCGCCTGCGTCGATCGGTGCCTTCGGCGGCGATTACGACAACTGGGGCTGGCCCCAGCACAAGGGCGATTTCGCGCTTTACCGCGTTTATGCCGACCGGGAGGGGCGCCCTGCGGCCTATTCCGCCGACAATGTGCCGCTCAAACCCCGCCGCGTGTTGCAGGTCGCCACGGGCGGCGTGCATGACGGCGATTTTGCGATGGTGATCGGATTCCCGGGGCGTACGAACCGCTATGCGTCGTCGTTCGCGGTGGCTGAGAAACAGTGTGTCCGCAACCCGATCGTCGTGGCCAACCGCCATGACCGGATGGATATTCTCAAACGCCATATGGAACGCGATCCGCGGGTGCGCATGGAGTATTCGGATGCCTATTTCGGCCTGAGCAACTACGCCGACTACGCCAAGTGGGAGAACAAATGCCTGCGCCGCTTCGATGTCGTGGCGATCCGTGAGGCCGAGGAGGAACGCCTGCAGCGCTGGATCGAGGCCGATTCGGCCCGCAAGGCCGAGGACGGGACGTTGCTCGAAGAGCTCGCGCGCGGTTACGAGGCGCGGCAGGGCGCCGAGCGCAACCTCAATTATTTCCGCGAGGCATGGCTCGGCCCCAGCGAGGCGCTGCTCGTGGCCAACCGCGTGTCGTCGTACCTGGGCAAGCTCGAACGGCTGAAGCAGGACTCGCTGATCGTGGATTCGAAGGATGCCCGGAGCGTCGGGGCCGGGAGCGGCCGCCTGCGCCGTAGACCGGCCGCCTGCGCCGTAACTACGATGCCGCGACCGACCGCGACCTGTTGGCGCGGATGGTAGTGAACTTCACGGCCAACGTGCCGCGCGAGATGTGGGGTGCGCAGTTGCAGGCGATGTACGACAAGGCGGGAGGCAATGCCGACCGCATGGCGCGTGCGGCGTTCGATGCCTCGTTTTGCAGCGATCCTGCGCGTTACGACGCCTATTTCTCGAAGAACCGGTCGGTTGCCGAAATACGCCGCGACCCCATGGTTGCGCTTACCGAATCGGTCACAGTACAACGTTTTACGGGCGGTGTGGACAAGGCCGAGAAGCGCGGCCGTGCGCGTGTCGGGCGAAGCGAGAGCCGCTATGCCGACGTGCTTTACGATTTCCGTGCTTCGGAAGGGCTGGCGCAGTATCCCAACGCTAACTCGACCATGCGCCTGACCTACGGTAGCGTGCAACCCCTGAACCCTTCGGACGGCGTGCATTACGATTCGCGTTCGACGATCGCGGGCTATATGGAGAAGTACAACCCCGACGAATACGAATACCGCGTCGACGACCGTATGCGGCGGCTGATCGCCAAACGGGACTGGGGACGCTGGGGCGAGAACGATACGCTCTATGTCAATTTCCTGACCGACAACGACATCACGGGAGGCAATTCGGGCAGCCCCGTGCTCGACGGCAAGGGGCATCTTATCGGGCTTGCGTTCGACGGCAACCGCGAGTCGATGGCCGGCGACGTGTGGTTCCATCCCGAACTGGCGCGCACGGTGTGCGTGGATATCCGCTATGTGATGTGGGTGATCGACAAGTATGCCGACGCCGGGTGGTTGCTCGACGAAATGAAGTTCGCAAAATAATCCGGTGTGCCGGTGGTAACCGCGGCATCCCGACGTGTCAAGCAGACCTGCCATATGGCAGGTCTGCTTGTTTGCGGAGGGGTGGAGAGAGTGTGCCCGGGCACACGGATTTGATCTCAGATCCCCGTTGTCCGGCAGCAATGCCTGGTATAGGGGCTGGGTAGATGCCTCCGATAAGCGTCCCGTTTGATCGGGGCGCTTCTATTTGAGCCTCAGGAAGGAGTAGCCGAAGCGTTCGCAGGCGGCTTTTTCCAGTTCTTCGCGCACCGAGGGGTGAGCGACGGCGATCAGTGCCCGCGCCCGCTGGGCGAGGTTGCGGCCGCGCAGATGCGCAACGCCGTATTCGGTCACGATGTGCTGCACCATGTGGCGGGTCGTCACGACGCCTGCGCCGGGCGTCAGCAGCGCCTTGATCTTCGATTCGCCCTTGGGGGTAGTCGACGGGATGGCGATGAAGGTTTTGCCGCCCTCCGACAGGGCCCCTCCGTACATGAAATCGTGCTGCCCGCCTACGCCCGAAATGATGCGCTCGCCAACCGAGTCGGCGCAAACCTGCCCCGTGAGGTCTACCTCGACGGCCGAGTTGATCGCCATCACGCGCGGGTTCTCGCGGATGCGGAACGGGTCGTTCGTCCATGCCACATCCTTCATCACGAGGTCTTTGCGGTAGTCCATGTAATCGTACAGCCGGCGCGAGCCCAGCGCCAGCGAGGCGACCGTTACACCCGGCATGACCCGTTTGAGCGAGTTGTCGATCACGCCGCTTTCGAGCAGCGGCAGCACGCCGTCGGTCATCGCCTCGGTATGCAGCCCGAGATGTTTGTGGCCCGTGAGCGCGGCCAGCACGGCGTTGGGGATCCCGCCCACGCCGATCTGCAACGTCGCCCCGTCGGGGATCAGTTCGGCGATGTGGTTGCCGATCCTGCGTTCGATGTCGGTGGGGGTCGCCGAGGGCACTTCGACCAGCGGGTCGTCGACCTCGACGGCCGCGGCGACGCGCGAGAGGTGGATCATGGCGTCGCCGTAGGAGAACGGCATGGCCGTGTTGACCTGCGCGATGACTGTCCTGGCGCATTCCACGGCCGAAACGGCCAGGTCGGCCGATACGCCGAACGAGCAGTAGCCCTCCTCGTTGGGGCGAGAGAGGTTGAGGATTGCCACGTCGACGGGCAGCGTCCCGTCGCGGAACAGCCCCGGGATTTCGCCCAGGAAGGCCGGGATCGATTGCCCGTAGCCCTGGGCCAGCCAGCGGCGGATGTTATTGGCCACGAACAGGCTGTTGACCAGGAACGTATCCTTGTATTCGGGGCTGCAATAGGGGGCGTCTGCCCTCCCGACGGCGAATCCGGAGTAGAGCGTGACATCGGTGAGCTCGGCGGCACGGTCGGTCATGGCACGGACGAGTACTTCGGGGATCGAGGTGCTGCCCTGAATGTAGACGTTGCTGTGCGGGCAGATGAGCTTTACGGCTTCGGCGGCTGTCGTGAATCGCATAGGCTTATCGGTGGTTTTGCCCGAAGGCGGTTAGGCGTGTTTCGAGCAGTTCGAACTGCTCGGGGCAGTTCAGTTGCGAAACGCAGACCCGGATGCCCGGCTGGCGGCTGCCGGTCGATGTGAGCGATATGGCGCAGATGCCGTAAAGGAGCAGTTCGCTCAGCAGCTCCGCGCTGGAGAGTCCGCCGTAGCCGACGGTGTAGAAGAATCCGTCGCTGACGGTTTCGTCCTGGTCTTTGTCGTAGACGATGCGGAAGCCGTGGCGCCGGAAGATCTCCTTGGTGAGGCGGGCGCGCCGGGCGTATTCCGAGGTTTCGCCCACGAAATCGAGCTGCCCGTCGGCCGCAGCGCGGAACATCGCCGCCAGGGCGTGCTGCGCCGAGTGGCTCGTGCCCGACGAGGCGGCATAGAGGAACGTCAGGACATAGGCGTCGCCCAGGCGCCCCATGCCGTAGCGCTGTTTGAGCGCGGGGTAGTGCCGCGGGTAAAGTTTGTCGGAGATGGCCGCGATGGCGATGCGCTGGCCGGCGTAGCTGAATATCTTCGAGCCGGAGATCATCAGGATGTAGTTGTCCGTGTATCTGGCCACGGTGGCCTGGTAGGGCGCTTCGAAGGGGCGTCCCAAGGGTTTGCGGAAGTCCATGCAAAGGTAGGCGAGGTCTTCGATGACGATGGCGTCGTATCGGGTAGCCAGCTCGCCGATCGTACGCAGCTCATCCTCGGTGAGGCATATCCACGCCGGGTTGTTGGGGTTCGAATAGACGATGGCGGCGATGTTGCCCTGTGCGAGGTAGCTTTCCAGCTTCGGGCCCAGTTTTTCGGCGCGGTATTCATAGATGTCGAACGACGCGCTGGGGATATCGAGGATCTGCACCTGGTTGCGCTGCACGGGGAACCCGGGGTCGATGAAGAGGATCGTATCCTTCCCGGGCGCGAGCTGCGAGCAGAGCAGGAAAGCCGTGAAACTGCCCTGCATCGACCCGACCGTCGGGATGCAGCCCTGCGGTGCGACCCCGACGTCGAGGAACGCGCGGATGAAACGCGAAGTCTGTTGTTTGAGTTCGGGGATGCCGAACATGTTGGGGTACTGCGATGCCACGCCCGATTGCAGGGCCCGGCATTCGGCTTCGACCCCCGCCTTTTCGGGCGGAAGCCCCGGCACGCCCATTTCGAGGTGCAGGAATTCCATCCCCGTCTGCGTTTCCATGATGCGGGCTATGTCGCCCGACTGGCGGATCGTCGCCTGGGCGATGTCCGCAATGTCCATGCGCTCCAGCGCGGAGTCGAGCACGGAGCGGTCTATCGGTAGCCTTCCCATTGTGCGGCCTGTTTTTGTGCGTATGCGTAGCCTGCGCGGAATGCCGCGAGGTTCGTGTCGACGATGGCGTCGCCCTTGCGGGCGAAAATGGCGCGTATGCCCGCTTCGAGTTTTTCGGGTGCGATGCCCAGGAACGGTGCTGCGGCGCCCAGCAGCACGATGTTGGCAGCACGGGGCGATGCGGCCTGGCGGGCGATGGCATCCACGTCGAGTGCCACGCTGTGCGGCAGGGAGGCTATCTCCCGCCCGAGCGTATCGGCATCGGGATAGTCGGGGATGTTGATCAGCGGGGCGGTGTTGGTGATGACCCAGCCCCCGGTCGAAAGCCACGGCAGGTAGCGGAGTGCTTCCATCGGTTCGAGCGAGATGATCAGGTCGGCGGCACCCCGCGGAATGAGGTCGGAGGCGATTTCATCCGACGAGATGCGCAGGTTCGACTGCACGTCGCCGCCCCGCTGGCTCATGCCGTGGACTTCGGCCTGCTTGATGTGCAACCCTTCTTCGAGGGCAGCCCTGCCGATGACGGTGGCGATCGAGAGGATGCCTTGTCCCCCTACGCCCGAGAGTATGATGTCGCGTTTCATGGTTTACCTGTTTTTAGGGTTTTGCCGCCGGGTGGTCGCCGCGACGGGCGTGTCGCTATTGTTTCTGTTTGGTTGCGTTGTGCCGTTTGGCGGTCTGTATGCATTCGCGGCGGGGGATGATGACCGAAACGCCGTCGTAGGCGATCTCTTCGCGGATTATGGCCTTCATCTCTTCGCGGGTGCGGGGCAGCGGCACCACGACGCGGATATGTGCGGGGTCGACGCCCAGCCCGGCGCATATCTGCTCGAGGCGTCCCGTGCCGGCCGAATCCTGGCCTCCGGTCATGCCGGTGGTGAGGTTGTCCGAAATGACGACCGTGATGTTCGTCCCTTCGTTCACGGCGTCCAGCAGCCCGGTCATCCCCGAGTGGGTGAAGGTCGAGTCGCCGATGACGGCCAGGGCGGGGTGCTGTCCGGCGTCGGCGGCGCCTTTGGCCATGGTGATCGAGGCGCCCATGTCGACGCAGGTGTCGATGGCGTGGAACGGCGAGAGCCACCCCAGCGTGTAGCAGCCGATGTCGCTGAATACCTTGGCATTTTCATATTCGCCGGCGACCTCCGTCAGTGCCGTATACATGTCGCGGTGCCCGCAACCCTGGCACAATGCGGGCGGACGGGGGACGACGATGCCGCTGGCGGCGAGGGCCGCGTGCGGGGCGAGCCCCAGGGCCGTGCGTACGCTGTCCGGAGTCAGTTCCCCGGTGCGGGGCAGTTCGCCCGACATGCGGCCGCGGATCTCAACGGGCGCAGGCAGGATGCCGCGCAGGGCTTCTTCGACGACGGGTTGTCCCTCCTCGATGATGAGCAGCGCCTTGCATTCCGACGCCATGCGGCGCACGAGTTCCTGCGGCAGCGGGTATTGCGATATTTTGAGCACCGGGTGCGGGCATCCGTCGGGATAATTCTCCGCGAGGTAGTTGTAGGCGATGCCGCAGGCGATGATGCCCAGCGATTTGTCTTCAGCATCGGCGTAACGGTTGAAGGGGCTTGCGGCCGCCTCCTCTTCGAAGCGGGCATAGTCGGCGAGCAATGCCTCGTATCTTACGCGCGAATTGCCCGGCATCAGCACCCATTGGCGCGTCCGGGCGGGATAGGCGAGGCTGTTCTCGGAGCGTGCCTCGCGCGGTTCGACCATGGCGCGCGAGTGGGCCATGCGGGTCGTAAGGCGCATCAGTACGGGAATGCGGTATTTTTCCGAGAAATCGAACGCGGCCTGCACCATGTCGTAGGCCTCCTGCTGCGTGGAGGGCTCGAACGTCGGGACAAGGGCGAACTTGCCGTAGAAGCGTGAATCCTGCTCGTTCTGGGACGAGTGCATCGAGGGGTCGTCGGCTGCCACGACGACCAGCCCGCCGTTGGCTCCCGTCATCGCCGAGTTGACGAAGGCGTCGGCGGCGACGTTCATGCCCACATGCTTCATGCACACCAGGGCGCGTTTTCCGGCAAACGACATGCCCAGCGCCTCCTCCATCGCCGTCTTCTCATTGGCCGACCATGTGCAGTGGATGCCCCGCTGGGCGGTGAGCGGATGTCCTTGTATATATTCGGTGATTTCGGTCGAAGGCGTGCCCGGATAGGCATATACACCCGACAACCCTGCGTGGAGCGCCCCCAGTGCGAGGGCTTCGTCTCCGAGTAATAATTCCCGTTTTGCCATGAGGTCGTGCAGTTATGCTGTTTTTACAAATTTAAGGAATTTTTAATTAAAAATTCACTTTTGGTGATAAAAAATCACGCAAAACCACATTTAATATTTAAAATATTATATAAATAAGTGTTTTTGAGAAAAATTGTAATATGGAGCCTGGGCTGTGTGATGTCCATCGGCAGTAGGAGGTATAAAAAAGCAGCCGATCCCGAAAGACCGGCTGCCCCGTTTGCGTCATTTATTCCCCGAATAGTGTTTTCAGTAATTCGGGCGTTTCGATTTCTTCACAATTTATGCTTCCCAGAAGCCCGCGGCCCTTTTCGGTCAGCGAAAAGTACATCTGCCGCTTATCGTTCGTGCCCAACTCCCGGTTTACGTAGCCTTTCCCTTCGACCGAGCGGAGCACCTTCGAGGTGTTCGACGGAGTAAGCCCCAGCATTTCGCCCAGCTCCCCGCAGGAGAGACGTCCGGCTTTCGAAAGGCTGCATAAGGCCATGCCTTCGTTCAGGCAGATCCCGTATGAGCGTTCGAGTGCCGCTTCGAACCGGTTGACAGCCCGTTGCAACTCGCGGATCCTACACAGTTTTTCCATTGTCTGCCGGTTTGTGTATGGCCTGTTTGCCGCAGTGCCCGACGCATTTGCCGCATTCGATACACTTCTCCGGGTCGATGACCGGAAGTCCGAATCCCGATTGTGTGATCGCCCCGACGGGGCAAACCGTCAGCAGCGGGCACCGGTGGTTCTGCGGGCAGCGGAGATTGTCGACGGTGAGTGCCATGCCTGTCTACTTGTTGAGCAGTACCTTGTCGATGGCCTCCTTGAGCGACGCCTTGGGCAGGGCACCCTGCGCGATCTGGGGCTTGCCGCTGGTGGGGATGAAAAGCAGCGTCGGGATCGAGCGGATGCCGAACGCGGCGGCGAGCTCCTGCTCCTCTTCGGTATTCACCTTGTAGATGTAGATGCTGTCGCCGTACTCGGCAGCCAGCTCTTCCAGAACCGGGGCGAGTGCCTTGCAGGGGCCGCACCACGATGCGTAGAAGTCGATGAGCGCCGGTTTGTCGCCGAGGTACTTCCACTCCGTAGGGTTCGTTTCGTAATTTGCGACTTTGGTCAGGAAATCCGCCTTGGTCAGTGCGATCGTTTTCATGGTATTCTCTTTTTTAGTGTTGTTTTCCTTGTTGCTGCCGTTTGCGCAGGCTGCCAGGCCGAGCATGCACATCGTGGTCAATAATAGTTTTTTCATGGTCATTATCCGTTTTTATAGTTCTTCTGTATCAATAACGATGCAAAGATATAGAATATTTTCCATTAAAACAAATTTCCTTTGGAAAATAATTGTCGGATAAAAAATGAATTATTAAAATGCCGGGAGCGCGATAGTCGTTATAATAACAATCGAACCGATCCGGAACGAAAGGTTCGATTGTTTTTGGGGGTTACCACAATTCCATCTGAACAGCTTCGATATGGCACTTTTCAGGGATGTAGATGCAGCCGGGATTCTCCCGGATCGTCCGGGTAATGAAATCCCTGAATTTTCGTTCAGAATCTTCTTCGTTGAATATGTCCCTGCCGATTATTTCATTTAGGGCGACCCAGTTGAACGTATTGGCTTTGTTGAAGAATCTTCGGAACCATATTCTTATTTCTGTTCCGTTCCGCACGCGGATGCTGGAACTGTTTTCCGAATTGTTGCTTGTCTTCACCTGGAGTAAAGAGCCGTCTTCCTTGCAAAAGTCGACCGCGTCTATGGTGCTTCCCCAGCAGCAATACCAGCCATACGGGTGCAAAATTGTCGCCAGATATTCTTCGAGCAGATTGCCGACCATCCCCTCGATTGTCATCATGAGGGAGTGCCCTTTTTCAAGAGTATCTGCGAAATTGTCGTCGATATCTTCTCTTCGGGTTCGGAGAATTAATTTTACGGCGGGATCTGGTTTTGTCTGGGATTTTTTGCCATGCCGTTTCGACGGCCTGCCATTGTATCCCGAAAGGTATCGTGAAACCCATTTCTCGACATATTCTTTGAGGGGGATGGGCTCATCCTGGTTAAACCCCAATGCCGGTAGATTGCGTATATCGCTAAAGGCCACACTCAGGACGACTCCTAATTCTTTCGTGTAGGCGTCTTTTGCAAAAGTTTTCGCAAGCGAGATCGCTTTTTCGCCTGAAAAATCATCGAATTTAGTCGTTTCTTTCATTGGGGGATGTTTTTCTGATAAAGTTAATGATTTTTTACTTTATTTATGGCGTTATCCCCGGGTTTTCTTTTCCAATCGGTTTGCACCTTGGTTTACATAAACGGTAAGAACCGAGGGAAAACAGGCTTGAAACGAGGCGCGGAAAAACCACCTGTATTGCCGAAAGAGTTTGGTTTCAGCGATGTAACTCGCTAAAAAACAATAGAGGGAGCAATTTTCTTTGCTCCCTCTTCGTGACACCGACAGGACTCAAACCTGTAACCTTCTGATCCGTAGTCAGATGCTCTATTCAATTAAGCTACGGTGCCGAATTGCAGGTGCAAATATAGGGTGAAAATCCTAAACACGCAAATTATTCCGTAAATTTTTTAATAAAAAGATGTCTCATTTTGTGCCGGAAGTATACATTATCCGGATTATCAGTGGGTTATTGCCGCGGCTATTCCAGCATTTCGGCGAGTTTCTTCGAAAGCTCCCCGCCGCGCAGGTTCTTCGCTACGATGATGCCGTCGGGCGAGATCAGGAAGTTCGCGGGGATCGACGTGATCCCGTAGGCTGCGGCAGCCGTGCTCCGTTTGTCCGCATCGATGCCCTGGACATTGATCCACGGCATGTCGTTGGCCGATGTGAACGACCGCCATTTCGCCTCGTCGTTGTCGAGCGAGACGGCGTAAATTTCAAACCCCTTGGCTTTGTAGGCGGCGTATGCCTCGCGCAGGTGGGGGATCTCGTGGCAGCAGGGGGCGCACCACGTCGCCCAGAAGTCGAGCAAAACCCAGCGTCCCGGTTCCACCAGCGACGAGAGCGATATGGGTTCGCCTTGCGTGTCGGTCAGCGTGAGGTTCGTAAAGCGGTGGCCGATCTGCGCGTTTTCGAATCCCGCCAGTTCCTTTTGCAGTTCCTGCATGATCGTATGCGCCTGCATTCCGGGTGAGAACGCAGTCATACAGGGCCTTATCTGCGCCCGTCGGGTGTCGTCCTGCAGCATATTCGGGAATTCATAGGCTGAGAAGAGCCATAGGCCGAAGATATTGTCGAGGTTGGCATTCATCATCGCGCGGGGAATCTCCTCAAAGCGTGCGAAGATGGCTTCGACTTCCTCGTGCGGAGTGGCCGGCGTCATTTTGATGTATTCGTTGCGGAGCGCCTCCAGTTTCCTGTTTAGCAGCAGCAGGCTGTCATTCAAAGGTGTGCCCGTCGCTTCATACACGCCCTCTTCGCGGGGTTCCAGCCGGATGTCGCCCGCTTCCAGAAAGATAAGCGTGGGCGTCAGGAGCCGGTCGCGGTCGCTCAGAGTGGCGATGTCGGTGCCGGCGACCTTGCCCTTGAGCCTGAACGTCGTGTCGGTAGCCATTACGCCGGAGCCGATTATGGATTTGTTGCTGGCGAAGAGGAATACCGAGTCGCCCGGTGCGAGGCCGTAATGGCCCGAGACAGTGTAGTTCGAACCCCCGCAATTGCATAACAGGAATGCGGCGGACAGGAGGACGGTGATTATTTTCATGGTTAGTAATTCGGGGGCTATTTTATCTCCCGGTCGGGATGGTCTTTCAGGAATTTCTCCCAACTCTGGGAGCCGCGTTTCGAAGCTGCCTTTTTTCCGCCGCCCAGCCCTTTTACGCGCTCGTCGCCCAGAGCTGTGTTGAGCGGGCTGGCCGTTGTGAAGTGGTGGCACAAGGCGACGGCCATGCCGTCCGTGGCATCGAGCCGTCTGGGGGGCTGATCTATCGAGAGGATGCGGCAGACGATGGCTGCGACCTGTTCCTTGGCGGCGGAACCGCGCCCCGTGATGCTCTGCTTGATGCGCATCGGGGCGTATTCCGAAACGGCGAGGCCGCGGCTCAGCGCAGCCGCCATGGCCACGCCCTGTGCCCTCCCGAGTTTGAGCATCGACTGCACGTTTTCGCCGAAGAA
Source organism: Alistipes sp. CAG:29 (assembly GCF_000435435.1). Taxonomy (NCBI): domain Bacteria; kingdom Pseudomonadati; phylum Bacteroidota; class Bacteroidia; order Bacteroidales; family Rikenellaceae; genus Alistipes; species Alistipes sp. CAG:29. The sequence continues at coordinate 102,923 of NZ_FR893406.1, forward strand.
AGGCGATTCCAACGCCACTTCGCGCGGGGCGTACTGGTCGATCAGCGCTCCGACCCGCTCGAAGATATAACGTAGCTTGGCATAGGGATCGGTCAGTTTGTGCAGGTCGATGTCGCCCAGTACGACCGAACGGACGTTGCGCCCCTCGATTTCCAGTACCCCGTACCCCATGTAATTGGTGCCGGGGTCGATGCCCATGATGCGGTATGTCTCCTGGTGTTGCATTTTTTTAAGCAGGTTGTTATCCCTTCGTTATTCGGAATAAAGACAGGCGCTTCTTCCGATATTTCAATATGTGGGACGCCTCGCCGCAGCGGATGAAGATCCGGTAGTCGGAAGCATCCCGAATTTGCGTGCTGGAATATATTTCCGGCATTGCATGGTGTTCGGGTCGAGGGATGCCCGTAAGGCCGTGTTCGTGTTTTCGGGCAGGGCCGTTTCGGCTTTTTGCAAAGAACCGTTCCGGTGGCCCTGAGCGGAGGCGGACGGGTATCCCCGCGCAGGACGGATTACTCGGCGAGCAATTCGGCGACTTTGCTGCAAAGGTCTTCGCCGCGCAGGTTCTTGGCGACGATCCGGCCCTGGGCGTCGATCAGGAAATTCGACGGGATGCTTTGCACGGCATAGTCTTTCGCCGCGAGGTTGTCGAAGCCGTTGAGGTCGCTGACCTGCACCCAGCCCATGCCGTGCTCGCGGATGGCGCCGAGCCATTTGTCGTTGTCGTTGTCCAGCGATACGCCGTATATTTCGAAGCCCCGGCCGTGGAACTTGTCGTAAGCCTGCTTCAGATGGGGAACCTCCTCCATGCAGGGACTGCACCACGATGCCCAGAAGTCCACGAGCGTGTACTTGTTGGCCGGGTTGTCGATCACCGAGGTCAGGGTGACGATCTGTCCGTCGGCATCGCCCTGCATGATGTTCATGTAGGGCTGGCCGATGTCGGTCTTGAGACGTTGCGCCGCAACCGTCCTGAGCGCGGACAACTCCCGGGACTTTTGCATCCCGGGCGAAAATTCGGCGATCCGGTCGAGCAGCTCCTGTCCCGAAAGCGTGGGGGCCATCCCTTCCAGGGCTATGATTCCGAACGCATTGTCGCGGTTGGCATCCGCCGTTTTGCGGGGGAGCCCGCCCAGTTCGTCTTCGATCTCCCGGCGACGTCCTTCGGAGGTGCCTTCCCGGTGGTATTCATCCATCAGCGCCATGGCCGACGCCCAGAAAGCGGCGCTTGCATCGTTTGCCGGGGTGCCCGTCACACGGGTCGACCCGGTCGGGGCGTCGGGGTTGTCCTCGATCGAAACCGTCCCCGGTTCGGGGAAGAACATCGTCCCGAACCGCTGCACCTCCCCTTCGCGCGAATCGGTGACGGTGCGCCGGGCGGTGATGTCCGCCGGGCCTTCGAAGCGGAACTTGCCGCCTTCGACGACGGCCGAGTCGATCAGGCTGTCGCCCTCGAACATGTAGACGGTGCCTTCGAGCCCGGCGATGTGGCCTTCGACGACGTATTTGGATCCGGTGCCGCAACCGCATAACAGGACTGCGGCCGATGCGAAAAGGAGTGTTTTTTTCATAGGACGGGGTGGTTTTATCGAAAAGCCCCTCCGGGGCATTTGCGGCTCGGAGGGGCTTTTTATTCGCGGCGGGCTACTTTCCGAGGAGCTCTTCCACTTTCTTGTAGAGGTCTTCGCCGCGCAGGTTCTTGGCGACGATCACGCCCTGGGCGTCGATCAGGAAATTCGACGGGATGCCCTGTACCGCATAGTCTTTGGCAGCTTGGTTGTCAAACTGTTGCAGCTCGCTGACATGAATCCAGTCCATGCCGTTGTCCTTGACGGCAGCGAGCCACTTGTCGCGGTCGCGGTCGAACGAGACACCGTAGATTTCGAAGCCTTTTTTGTGGAACTTGTCGTAGGTCTGCTTCAGGTGGGGAACCTCACCCATGCAGGGGCCGCACCACGAAGCCCAGAAGTCCACGAGCGTGTACTTGTTGGCCGGGTTGTCGATCACCGACTTGAGCGATACGGGCTGCCCCTCGGCATTGTTCTGCACGATGTCGATGTAGGGCTGGCCGACGTCGGTCTTGAGCTTTTGTTCGGCCGAGGTTTTCAGCTCGGTCAGTTCCTTGGTCTGCTGCATCTCGGGCGAGAACTTGGCGATTTCGTCCAGGGTTTCCTGTCCCGAAAGTTCGTAGGCCCGGTTGGGCATCAGTACCACGCCGAAGAAATTGTCGCGGTTGTTGTCGATTGTCGTAAGAGTCAGTTGCTCGAACTCCTTTTCGATGGCCTCGCGGCGTTCGTCGGTCGTCGCCTGGTCGCGGTATTCCTTGATCAGGGCACGGCTGGCTGCCGAATAGGCGTCGCTGGCGTCGTTGGCCGGCGTTCCGGTGGTATGGCGGACTTGTGCGTCCTCGGCGTCGCTCTTGATCGAAATATTGCCCGGTTCGAGGATGAACTGCATGGCGAATGCCTGCGGCTGTCCCTCGCGCGAGTCGAGCAGGTAATGTACGGCCGGCGCCCCGGCGTTGCCCCGGAACTGGAACTTGCCTGCCTTGACGGCTGCCGAGTCGATCAGGCTGTCGCCCTGGTACAGGTAGACCGTTCCCTCGAGCCCGGCGATATCGCCGTCGATGATGTACTTGGGCTGGTTACTGCAACTGCACAGCACGGCTGCGGCTGTTGCGAAAAGGAATAAGTTTTTCATAATGCGAAGATGTTGGTTATTTTTTTGATGCTGCGAGTTGCTTCTCCAGCTCGTTCACGCGTTTTTCGAGTTCGGGCAGCCGTTTGAAAACCGTCGCCGAACGGTGGTACTGCATGCCGGGCAGCGCAGGGTAGCCGAAGCGGATCTCGCCGTCGGGCACGTCCTTGTCCAGGCCGCTCTTCGAGCCGATCTTCACATTGTTGCCGACGTTGACATGGTCGGCGATGCCCACCTGCCCCGCGAGGAAGCAGTTGCTGCCCACCTTCGAGGTGCCTGCGATGCCGGTCTGTGCCGACGAGACGGTGTTCTCGCCGACCTGCACGTTGTGGCCGATCTGGATCAGGTTGTCCAGTTTCACGCCCCGGCGGATGACCGTCGAGTCGGTTTTGGCGCGGTCGATGCAGGTATTGGCGCCGATCTCCACGTCGTCTTCGATCACGACGTTGCCCAGCTGGGGTATCTTGTCGAACCCGCCTGCGGCATTGGGCATGAATCCGAATCCGTCGGCGCCGATCACGGCGCCCGCGTGCAGGATGCAGTTGCGTCCGATGCAACAGCCTTCGTAGACCTTGACCCCCGGATAGAGGATCGTGCCTTCTCCCACACTTACGCCCGTTCCGAGGTATACCTGCGGATAGATCTGGCATCCGGTGCCGATCTTCACGCCGGCTTCGACGACCGCGAAGTCGCCGATGTAGCATCCTTCGCCCACCTGGGCTTCGGCGCAGACCGAGGCCAGCGGGCTTATGCCGCTGCGGCGGGGTTTTGCGGCATTGTACATTTCGAGGAGTTTCAGGACGCAGGCGCCTGCGTCGTCGACCTTGATGAGCGTCGCCGAAAGCGGCTGTGCGGGTTCGAACGTGCGGTTGACCAGCACGACCGACGCTCCGGTAGTGTAAATATAGGCTTCGTATTTGGGATTGGTAAGATAGCTGAGCGAGCCGGCCTTGCCTTCCTCGATCGAAGATACGGTGTGTACTTTCGCCTCTTTGTTGCCGACGATTTCACCGCCCAGGAATCCGGCGATCATTTCGGCTGTGAATTCCATCATAAAATAATTATAGGTATTTGTTAATATCTACTCCCACGGGCATGAACTCTTCCACCGAACGGCCGAACGAAAGCACTTCGCGTACCGTCGACGACGAAATGTCGGCCACGGGCGCCGGGGTGAACAGCATCACGGTCGTGATGTCGGGGTAGATCCGGTGGTTGGTGGCCTCCATCGTGCGTTCGTATTCGAAGTCGGTTGTGTTCCGCACGCCGCGGATAATGGCGCAGGCTCCCATCTCCTCGGCGAATTCGCCCGTGAGCCCCGTGTAAATCCGGGCTTCGACACGCGTATTCCCGGCATAGAGGTCGTCGATCAGCCGTTTGCGGTTGGCGACGGTCAGCAAACCCTGTTTCGAGGTGTTGTTGCCGATGCCGATGACTACGCGGTCGAAGAGGTTGAGGGCCTCGTCGACCAATGCCGCATGGCCGCGGGTGAACGGGTCGAACGACCCGGGGAAAATAGCAGACCTTTCCATATCGGACAAAGGTAATAATATTTGGGAATACCGGATTAAAAAATGCGAATTAATTTACCGTTCGAACTTTACATAGTCCGAATAAATGATCCGCGTATGCGGATTCGACGATACGATCTCCTGGCGCAGGGCCTTCGTGCCCCAGCGGATGAAGAGGAAGCGCCGCGGGACGCGGTGCACGACCTGCCGCAGGGTGTCGGTGCTCTCCACGCGGCAGGCGACCGAGTCGGTGCGGATACGCCCTTCGACCGTAACCCAGGCGTCGCGCCAGCGGAACAGTTTCAGGGTGTCGCGGATTCGGAGCGTGTCCCGGCGGAGCAGGACGACGGTGTCGCGGACGGGCGCGCGCAGGTCGACGCTCGTGGCGGTGACTGTTTTGGCGACGGCTTCCAGCCTCCGGAGCCTGATGCCGAGGCGGCGGATGGTGTCGGCATCCCCGGCGCGGAGGCGTTCGAATTCGGCGCAGCGCAGACGCAATGCCTGCACCGAGGCTGCCTCCTGTCCCAGCCGGGTGCGGTAGTGTTCGATGCCCGAGGCCAGGGCATTCTGGTTCTGTGTGAGGCGGCGGGTTTCGTGGCGGTAACGGGTATAGCCGTATGCCAGCAGCGCCGTTGTGAGGACGGCGTAAAGGAAAAGGTATTTTTTCATGGTTTCCGGGTTTTGCGGCGAAGATAGCGCGTGACCTCCCGGGTGGGTTTCTACATATTCGGAAACAGCCCGCGGAGCGCCCCGGCGATGCGTTCGGCCAGGATAGCCATGTAGGGCTGCCCGTCGCAGCGGGAAAGGGCGGTGACGCCCCGGTGGTCGATGAAGAAAAGTTCGTCCATGCGCGGCAGTTCGTCACGCCCGACGGGCGCTTCGATGAGTTCCAGCCCGGCGGCGCGGATGCTCCTGACTGCAAGGCTGCGCCCGATGCTCGCTTCGCCCGGCGGGGCGTAGACCCGCCTGCCCCGGATGGCGAACAGCGCCGCTTCGTCGGCCGCCATGAGAGTCCCGTTGCGGTCGCAGCGTACGGCGACGCTCGCACCCTGCAACCCGGCGTATTGCCGTGCCAGCTCTACGGCGGCCTCGCGTGCCGAGGTGGGGGCGTCGAACAGCGGCGGTTCGTATTGCAGCGTCACGGCTTCGGGCATCAGGCTGCGCAGGTCGTAGCCGCGGTAGAGCGAAACGCCTTCGAATTCCAGCCGCAGGGAGCCCGATGCCGGCAGGACGAGCCGCACGAATTTCGAACGGTCGCTGCCGGGGGCTTCCCGTCCGGCCACCGCCGCGATGGCCGTCCCGACCTCCCGGGCGTCCTGTGGCCCCGGGCACCCGAAGAGCGTGCGCGACCAGCGGTCGAGTACGGCCAGGTGTTCCCGCAGGCAGAGGGACTCCCCGTCGAGGATATGTACGGTCTGGTATAGGTAGACTTCCCGCATCAGAGCATGAAGATTTTGAGCAGCAGTTCGCGCAGCAGTTCGCCGTCCGATGCACCTCCGGCGTTCATGCCCTTGCTCTTGGCGTCGTATTCGCGCAGCAGGCCGAGGATGTTGAATACCTTGCGGTTGTCCCAGTTGGCGGCGTTCTGCTTGATCTCGCCGATGACGTAGACGTTGCTCTTCTTGAGGATGCGCATCAGCTCCGTGTCGGGCGGGAATGCGACCCCCTTGTGCCGCGAGAGCCAGCGGAGGTAGTTCACGACGAAGAGCTCCTTGAACTGCCCGAAAAGCGCCAGTACGGTGACCAGCAGCGGGTTGTCCTTGGGGTTGCGGGCGAAATGCTCCGCGATCGTCAGTGCCCGCGCCATGTCCCGGGTCGCCACGGCCTTGCACAGCTCGAAGTTGTTGTAGTCCTTCGAGATGCCGATGTTGGCCTCGATGTCGGCGTCGGTGATGCGCTTCGTGCCTTCGGGCAGCGAGACGACCAGTTTGCCCAGCTCGTTCGAGATTTTCGAAATGTCGGTGCCCAGGTGGTCGGTCAGCATCGACAGCGCCTTCGTGTCGATGGCTAACCCTTTCCCGGCGATGAATCGCTGGAGCCATGAGGCGATCTCGTAGTCGCGCGGACGCACCGACTCGAGCACCGCGCCGTTGGCGGCGCAACCCTTGTAGAAGGCCGAACGCCTGTCGGCGTTTTTCTCCTTGTGGCAGATTACGAGGATCGTCGTCGGCGACGGCTTCTGGGTGTAGAGCGAGAGCTTGTCCAGCCCGCGCAGCTGCTGCGCCTCCTTGAGGATGACGACCTGGTAGGATCCCATCATCGGCATCTGGCGGCAGAGGTTGATGACCTGCCCCGCCTCGGAGTCCCTGCCGTAGACGGTGAGCTGGTTGAAAGCCCGTTCGGCTTCGCCCAGCACGGTCGTGGCTATCTGCTCGGCGATGGCGTCGATGAAGTAGCTCTCTTCGCCCATGAGCAGGTAGATGGGGACGAACCGCCGTGCGGCGATCTGGCCGGCGAGTTGTTCGTATGCGGCGACGGAATCCTTGAATTTCAGTACGCTTTTAGCCATGTCAGACGATTTCTTTGGTGATACGCAGCACGTTCTCCGTGTCGGGCGTCAGGCGGTAGCGGTCGTCGATGCGGCGGCCGACGAGCCATACGATCTCGTCGCCCGACAGTAGTACGAACTGCCGTTGTTTTTCGGCCATCGAGACCTTGGCGTCGATCAAAAAATCGCTCACTTTCTTGCGCCCCGTCATGCCGAACGGCACGAAGGAGTCGCCTTCGCGCCAGCGGCGCAGCGTGAGCGGGAATTGCAAGCGGTCGGCATCGACCTGGGCGATATGCTCCGGTACGCCGAAATTCTTGATCGTGTCGATGTCCGTATATTCGAAGTAGAGCACCGAATTGCCGCAGTAGCTCCGCTGTGCGCCCCTTTCCACCTGCGTCATGCAGGCGTCGTCGGGGGTGATCGGCGCCACGACGATGGTGCCGCGGTCGACGTAGGCCACCCGTTCGCGCGAATAAAAGCGTCGCCCCGTCATATCGTGCCGGAGCGAATGGCAGAGCGAGTCGACGACGTCGCCCTTGAACCCGTAGGCCGAACTCAGCAACTCGTAAATCACGAACTCCTGCGGGAATGCCGGGTCGATGCGGTCGAGGTGGATCGTGTCGAACCCGTCCGCCGAAGTCACCGCCTCGCCGCGGATACGTTCGATGCCGTGGTTGATGAATAGCTGGGCATCGGTCAGGCGTGCCAGGTTGCGGCTCATGAGGCTCGTGAACTTGGGGTTGATCTCCCGGATGCGGGGGATCAGTCCGAGCCGGATCTTGTTGCGCAGGTATTTGGTCGAGCGGTTCGACGAATCCTCGCGGAACGGGATGCGGTTGGCCACGGCATATTCGAGGATCTCCTTGCGCGAGGCGAACATCAGCGGACGGATGATCCTGCCCACCTGCGTCGAGATGCCCGTCAGCCCGCGCAGCCCCGTGCCGCGCAGCAGGTTGATGAAGAACGTCTCGATCGAGTCGTCGGCATGGTGGGCGATCGCCACGGCCGTGTAGCCCTGACCGCGGCTCAGGGTGTCGAACCACGCATAGCGCAGGCGCCGTGCCGCCATTTCCATCGACTCGCCCGTGCGTTCCATTTCGGCCGTGGTTTCGAACCGCTTGTTGTAGAATTCCACGCCGTATTTCTTCGCCTCTTCTTCCACCAGCACTTCGTCCTCGTCGCTCTCGGCGCCCCGCAGCTGGAAATTGCAGTGCGCCACGCCCACCGAATAGCCGCTGCGGGTGAAAAGCGACAGCATGACCATCGAATCCACGCCCCCCGAAACGGTCAGCAGGATGCGGTCGTCGTGCGTCGCCAGGTCATTCTCGGCGACATACCTCTGGAAAGCCTCTAAAAGTGCCATATTACAATATGTTGACTTCTGTGTCTATCTCTATGCCGAACTTTTCGTGTACGCGGGCCTGTACCATACGGGCGAAATCGAGTATCTCGCCGCCCGTGGCGCCTCCCAGGTTCACCAATACCAGTGCCTGCCGTTCATGGATGCCGACCCGTCCGCTTCGACAGCCTTTCAGCCCCGCCTTGTCGATGAGCCACCCGGCGGCGAGTTTGGCCTTGCCCGAAAGGGCGGCGGGGTAGAGCGGCATGTCGGGCCAGCTGGCCCGCAATTGTTGCGCCACGGATTCATCGACGACCGGGTTTTTGAAGAAGCTCCCCGCATTGCCCGTCACCTTCGGGTCGGGTAGTTTGGCGCGGCGGATGGCGCAGATTGCCTCGCGGATGTTGCGCAGCGTCGTGCCGCCGCGGGCCTCGACCTCGCGCTCCACGTCGCCGTACCCCAGCCGGGGTTGCGGCGTGCGCGAAAGGCGGATGTCGACCGCCGTGATGACGACACGTCCCCGCAGGTCGTGCTTGAAGATGCTTTCGCGGTAACCGAAACAGCAGTGCGCGGCGTCGAGCGTCATGCATTTGCAGTTTTCCACACAGAACATGTGTACCCGCTCGATCGCGTCCTTCGCCTCGCAGCCGTAGGCGCCGATGTTCTGAACGGGCGCCGCCCCGGCCTTGCCCGGGATCAGCGAGAGGTTTTCGAGCCCCCACAATCCGCGCTGTACGGCCCACTCCACCAGGTCGTCCCATTCGACCCCGGCGTCGGCGCGCACGTGTACCGTGCCCTCCTCTTCGCCGAGCAGGGCGATCCGCTGCGAGACGGGGGTCAGCAGAAGCCCGTCGTAGTCCCGTGTGAAAAGTATGTTGTTGCCGCCGCTCAGGACGCTCCAGCGGTCGGGGATCCCGCCGCCGAAAATCGCGTGCAGATCCTCCTCGGTCTCGAATTCGGCGAGCCGGGCGGCGTGCTGCTCGACGCCGAAACTGTTGCGTCCGCGCAGGCTGGTTTGGTGAAATTCTCGGATCATGATGTGCAAAGTTAGAAATTATTTCGTTATCTTTGAAGATAATTCCGATCCGACGAAAAACTAAAGACGATAGAACCATGTTTACCGAAAAAGATTTACAGCAGATCGAAAAACACGGGCTGACCCCCGATGCGGTCGAGCGCCAGCTGGAGAATTTCCGCCGCGGGTTCCCCTTCCTGAAGGTTGTGCGCGCCGCATCGCCCGGCGACGGGGTGATGGTCGTGGGCGACGCGGAGGCTGCCGCCGCCGTGGCGCGTTATGAACGGGAGGCCGACCGCCTGGGCATTGTGAAATTCGTGCCAGCCTCGGGTGCCGCGACCCGTATGTTCAAGGAGTTGTTCGAGTTCGTCAACGAGGGTAAGCGCGGCAAGGGCATCGACACGTTGCTGGACAATATCGGGCGCTTCGCCTTCTGGCCGGAACTCAAGGCCGTGCTGCCGCCCGATGCCGACGACAAGGCAACCGTGCGTGCCATCGTAAAGGACGGGCTCGGCTACGGGCAGAAGCCCAAGGGGCTGGTGACCTTCCATGCCTATCCCGAAGGGGCGCGCAAGGCGGTCGAGGAGCACCTGGTGGAGGGCGCGGTCTATGCCGCGGCCAGAGGCGTGGCCCGGATCCATTTCACCGTGTCGCCCGAGCACATCGCGGGCTTCGAAACCCTCCTGGCGGAAAAGGTACCCGTGTACGAACAGCGTTTCGGCATCCGTTACGACATCTCGTTCTCGGTGCAGAAACCTTCGACCGATACGATTGCCGTCAATCCCGACAACACCCCTTTCCGGCAGGACGACGGCACGCTGCTGTTCCGTCCGGCGGGGCACGGCGCGTTAGTCGAGAACCTGAACGAAATCGACGCCGACCTGGTGTTCATCAAGAACATCGACAACGTGACGACCGATGCGCGGCGCGGCGATACGATCCGCTATAAAAAGGTATTGGCCGGCATCCTGCTGGATTTGCAGGATCGGGCTTTCGAGTACCTCAAAGCGCTCGAGGTGGGCGGTGCCGAGCTGGAGCCGATCGTGGAGTTCATTGAACAGCGCTTGTGCGTCAAACTGCCCGCAGACTACGATTCGGCCCTGTTGCGCGCCGTGCTCGACCGTCCGATCCGTGTCTGCGGCATGGTTCGCAACGAAGGCGAACCGGGAGGCGGCCCGTTCTGGGCTTCGAACGCCGACGGCACGCAGTCGCTCCAGATCGCCGAGTCGAGCCAGATCGCACCTGCCGACCAGCCGCTGATGAAGGCCGCGACGCATTTCAATCCCGTAGACCTCGTGTGCGGCGTCCGGGATTCCAAGGGGCGCAAGTTCGACCTGCGGCGTTATACCGACCCTGCGACGGGCTTCATCTCGTCCAAATCGAGCGGTGGCCGCGAATTGCGTGCGCAGGAGTTGCCCGGTTTGTGGAACGGCACGATGTCGCGGTGGAACACCATCTTCGTGGATGTGCCCATCACGACCTTCTCGCCTGTGAAAGTCGTGCAGGATTTGCTGCGTCCCCAGCACCAGTGACCCCCTGTGCGAACCCGATAAGGCGGATGCCGCGTGAGCGGCGTCCGTTTTTTGTGGGGCTGCCGCCTTCCCGCGGGGCCGTCCGTTTTTTTACGGCGCCGGTGGGCTTTTACGGGACAGCCTGCGGCGTGCGGCGGTTTTCCCGGCCGTAAGACACTTCATTTCGCTTCGAAACTTCTTCTTTTTGTTCTTGAATTTTGTCAAAAAAGGACAAATTATTGCAGTGTGCCTCAGTTTTCTGATAATCTTTTATATATTTGTGTGCATATTTTGAAAAACGATAATCAAAACTAAATAACACTATGGAAAACAAACTTCAGGAGCTGACCAAAAAGCTCTACGACGAGGGGCTGGAGAAAGGCCGTGCCGAAGCCGACCGTCTGGTCGGGGAGGCTAAGAACGAGGCGGCGAAGATCGTCGCCGAAGCCCGCGCCCAGGCCGAGGAGATCGTCAAGAAGGCCCGTGACAAGGCCGAAGATGTCGAGAAGAACACGATGACCGAGATCGCACTCGCGGGCAAGCAGGCCGCTGCGAAGATCAAGTCGGAGATCGCTTCGATGATCGTGGCCAAGGCCACTGCGGCCGGGGTGAAGGAGGCTGCGCTCGATCCCGCATTCATCAAGGAGATGCTGCTGGCCGTGGCCGGGAACTGGAACGGTGCCGATGCGGGCAAGGTGGAACTGAAAGCCCTGCTGCCCGAGGCCGAGCGCACCAAGCTCGACGTGGCGTTCGGCAAGAGCGCCCGGGAACTGCTCGCCGCCGGTATCGAAGTGGGCTATTCGAAGGAGGTGAAGAGCGGGTTCAAGGTAGGTGCCAAGGACGGCGGTTACTACATCTCGTTCTCCGATGCCGATTTCGACGCCTTGCTGGGCGAATACCTGCGCGAGAAAGTATCGGACATGCTTTTTAAGGCGTGACGCTATGTTCACGACGAATTATTATTGTCTGGTAGCCGGGCTGAAGGAGTATTCGCTCGATGCCGACACCAAGGGTTTCGATGCCAAGGCCATCGTCGGGGAGATCCTCGAAGGGGTGGACGGGGCCGATGCCGACGCGGTGCGGCTGTTGTACGGCTATTACGACTGTGAGAATATCGCTTCGCTGCGTGCGGGGCGCTCGGCGCACAATCCGCTGGGTAACTTCACACGCGAGGAGCTGGAAGAGGAGGTGAAGACTCCCCGGCGCCTGCCGGCGCCCGTAGCCCGCGTGCTGCGCGCCTTTGCCGACCCCGAAGGCGAGGATGCCGAGGAGGTCGATACGGCCGGGCGCTTCGAGACTGCACTCTTCGGGGCCTACTACGATGCCTGCAGCCGCTCCCGGAGCCGCTTCCTGCGCGCATGGTCGGAATTCGACCGCAACCTGCGCAATGTGACGGCCGCCGTGACGGCCCGTGCGGCGGGGCGGCCCGTCGAGGAGGTGACCGTCGGCGGAGGCGACGTGGTCGAGCAGCTGGAGCGCAGCTCGGCTGCCGATTTCGGGCTGCGGGGCGAGTTGCCCTACATCGACGCCGTGATCGCTGCCGTGAACGACGAGGCCAACCTCGTGGAGAAGGAGCACAAGATCGACCTGATCCGCTGGAACGAAGCCGTGGAGCTGGCGACGTTCGACTATTTCGACATTAATTCCATCCTGTCGTACCTGTTGCGTGTCAACATCGTGGCGCGCTGGACGCAGCTCGATGCGGTGCGCGGACGCGAGATGTTCGAGCGTTTGATGGCCGAGCTGGATGGCAAAGGGCTGATAGAAAATAAACAATAGGATAATTCATGAAAACTACAGGACGTGTAAATGGTATCATCTCCAATATCGTGATCGTCAAGGCCGACGGAGCCGTGGGCCAAAACGAAATCTGCTACGTGTATACGGGGGATACCAAAATGATGGCCGAGGTCATCAAGGTCGTAGGCGACAGCGCCTATGTCCAGGTTTTTGACAGCACCCGGGGGCTGAAGATCGGCGACAGGGTCGAGTTCGAGGGGCATATGCTCGAAGTGACGCTCGCTCCGGGCCTCTTGTCGCGCAACTACGACGGTCTGCAGAACGACCTCGAAAAGATGGACGGCCTGTTCATCGCGCGCGGTTCGATCACCGACCCGGTCGATTTCTCGGCCGAATGGGAGTTCGCCCCGCTGGCGAAGGCGGGCGACAAGGTCTCGGCCGCATCGTGGCTGGGCGAGGTCAAGGAGCAGTGGGTGAGCCACAAGATCATGGTGCCTTTCACGATGACCGGCAATTATACGGTCAAGAGCATCGTTGCGGCAGGGAAATATAAGGTTACGGACACGGTTGCCGTGGTGACGGACGACGAAGGCCGGGAGCACGGGATCACGATGGTGCAGAAATGGCCGGTGAAGCAGGCCGTGCGCTGCTACGTCGAGAAGCCGCGCCCCTCGCGTGTGATGGAGACGGGCGTTCGTGCCATCGACACCTTCAATCCGATGGCCGAGGGCGGTACGGGTTTTATTCCCGGGCCTTTCGGTGCCGGCAAGACGGTGCTCCAGCACGCTATTTCGAAGCAGGCTGATGCCGATATCATCATCATGGTGGCATGCGGCGAGCGTGCCAACGAGGTGGTGGAGATCTTCAAGGAGTTCCCCGAGCTGATCGACCCCCGTACGGGGCACAACCTGATGGAGCGTACGATCATCGTCTGCAATACGTCGAACATGCCCGTTGCGGCGCGTGAGGCGTCGGTATATACGGGCATGACGATCGGCGAATACTACCGTGCCATGGGTCTCAAGGTGCTCGTGATGGCCGACTCGACGTCGCGCTGGGCACAGGCGCTGCGCGAGATGTCGAACCGCCTGGAGGAGCTTCCCGGACAGGACGCTTTCCCGATGGATCTTTCGGCGATCATCTCGAACTTCTACTCGCGGGCCGGCCTGGTGAAACTCACCAACGGGGAGACCGGTTCGGTGACCTTCCTTGGGACGGTGTCGCCCGCGGGCGGTAACCTCAAGGAGCCGGTGACCGAATCCACGAAGAAGGCGGCGCGTTGTTTCTACGCCCTCTCGCAGGGGCGCGCCGACTCGAAGCGCTACCCGGCCATCGACCCGCTGGAATCCTACTCGAAATATCTCGAGTACCCCGAGATCCGCGAATACCTCGACGATCATATCGAGAAGGACTGGGTAGACCTCGTGTATGCCGGCAAGACCATCGTGCAGCGCGGCAAGGAGGCCAACGACCAGATCAACATCCTGGGTGACGACGGCGTGCCGGTGGAGTACCACGAACGTTTCTGGAAGTCGGAGCTGATCGACTTCGTGATCCTCCAGCAGGACGCTTTCGACGACATCGATGCCAACTGTCCGATCGAGCGCCAGAAGATGATGTATAAAATGGTGCTCGACATCTGCCGGAAGGATTTCGCCTTCGCCGATTTCGAAGAGTGCTCGCAGTTCTTCAAGGGTCTTATCAACCTCTTCCGCCAGATGAACTATTCGCAGTGGCAGTCGGAGAAGTTCAACGGCTACCTGAAGCAGATCGAGGAGTATGTGAGTGAAAAAACAAAATAAGCTTTAGACCATGACAACACGAGCTTTTCAGAAAATATATACCAAAATCGATAACATCACCAAGGCGACCGTGACCCTGCGGGCGCAGGGCGTCGGCAACGACGAGCTGGCCACCGTGGGCGGCAAACTGGCGCAGGTGGTGAAAATCATGGGCGAGAACGTGACGTTGCAGGTTTTCGCGGGTACCGAGGGATTGGCGACCGACTCGGAAGTGGTCTTCCACGGCGAACCTCCCAAGCTGCGCGTGTCGGACAACCTCGCGGGACGCTTCTTCAACGCCTACGGCGAGCCGCTCGAAGGCGGTGAGATCGTCGAGGGCGAGGCGCGCGAGATCGGCGGCCCGACGGTAAACCCGTACCGCCGTATCCAGCCTTCGGAGCTGATCGCCACGGGTATTGCCGGCATCGACCTGAACAACACGATCGTGACGGGGCAGAAGATCCCTTTCTTCGCCGACCCCGACCAGCCCTATAACGCCGTGATGGCCAATGTGGCGCTGCGTGCCAAGGCCGACAAGATCATCCTGGGCGGCATGGGACTCACCAACGACGACTTCCTCTATTTCAAGTCGGTGTTCGAGAACGCCGGTGCCCTCGACCGCATCGTGTCGTTCGTCAATACGACCGAGAACCCGCCCGTGGAGCGGCTGCTCGTCCCCGACATGGCGCTTACGGCCGCCGAGTACTTCGCGGTGGACAAGGGCGAGAAGGTGCTTGTCCTGCTGACCGACATGACGCTCTATGCCGATGCGCTGGCCATCGTGTCGAACCGTATGGATCAGATCCCGTCGAAGGACTCGATGCCCGGTTCGCTCTACTCCGACCTGGCCAAGATCTACGAGAAGGCGGTGCAGCTGCCCAACGGCGGCTCGATCACGATCATCGCCGTGACGACCCTGTCGGGCGGCGACATCACGCACGCCATCCCCGACAACACGGGTTACATCACCGAAGGCCAGCTGTTCCTGAGGAACGATTCCGACACGGGCAAGGTCATCGTCGACCCGTTCCGTTCGCTTTCGCGTCTGAAGCAGCTCGTGATCGGCAAGAAGACCCGCGAAGACCATCCGCAGGTGATGAACGCCTGCGTGCGTCTGTACGCCGATGCCGCCAATGCCAAGACCAAGCTCGAGAACGGTTTCGACCTCTCGGACTACGACGAGCGTACGCTGAAATTCGCGTTCGACTATTCGGAGAAACTCCTTTCGATCGACGTCAATATCGGCATCACCGAGATGCTCGACACGGCATGGGGGCTCTTTGCCAAATATTTCTCCAAGGAGGAAGTTGCGATCAAGGAGGAACTCATCAAAAAGTATTGGAAAGAAGCGTAAGGCACGATGGCAATCAAATTTCAATATAACAAGACCTCGCTCGGCGACCTCGGCAAACAGCTGAAAATGCGGCAGAAGGCGCTCCCTACGATCAAAAGTAAGGAGTCGGCCCTGCGCTCCGAGGTGAAGAAGGCGAAGGACTCCGCGGGCGATTACCGCCGTCGGCTCGATGCCCTGAAGGCCGAGTACGACTACATGGTATCGCTCTGGGGAGAGTTTGATTGTGACCTCTTGCGCATCGCTGATGTCGAACTTTCGGTACAGAAGATCGCGGGTGTGCGTACACCCGTCTTGCAGGACGTGAAATTCGAGGAGAAGCCCTACGACCTCTTTTCGTCGCCCGTATGGTTCGCCGACGGAATCGATATCCTCAAGCGCATGGCGCAGCTGGGAATCGAATTCGAGGTGTATAACCGCAAGATGGAGTTGCTGGATCACGCACGCCGTAAAACCACTCAGAAGGTGAACTTGTACGAAAAGGTGCAGATACCCGGGTACGAGGACGCCATACGTAAGATCAAACGCTTCATGGAAGACGAGGAGAACCTTTCCAAGTCGGCCCAGAAGATCGTGAAAACCAAGCAGCAACAGGCCGGGGAGGGCGCGATGTTATGATAGCGAAAATGGCAAAATACGACTTTGTGCTCTATGCGGCCCAAAGTGAGGATTTTATCGAGAAGCTGCGCGAACTGGGCCTTGTCGACATCACGACGACGGGCTGGGAGCCTTCGGAGGAAGACCGGCAACTGCTGCTCGATATCGAGGGGCATACGAAGGCCGCCGACTTTCTGCGGAATTTCCGTGCCGGGGAAGGTCGTTTCGAGGCCGGTGCGAAACCCTTCGCCTCGGGTGCCGAGGCCTATGAGCACTATGCCGCCGCACACCAGAAGGCCACGGCGCTCGCCGCCGAGATCGCCCGCCTGG
>NZ_FR893407.1:0-8893 GCF_000435435.1 Alistipes sp. CAG:29
GTCAAATATTTTTCACCTCGATTCGCAATTTACTGAATATAGGGTTTATACGTTAGATAAATACAAGGTTTCCTAACCCTAAATTCGCGTTCGAGTCGCGGTGAGGCTACGAAAAGGGAAAGGTTCCGGCCTTTTCCTTTTTTCGTTCCGCCCGGACGGGAGCGGCTTAAATCTCCGGCCGGGAAAGGGAACATCCGACAATTTACATTATCTTTGCCTCACATATAAAGCCAGTTTATGGAGTCACTCAAAGAATTATATAAGATCGGCAACGGCCCGTCGAGCAGCCACACGATGGGGCCAAAAAAGGCTGCCGAACGTTTTGCCGAACGTAGTCGCGACGTCGATTCATACCGTGTGACACTCTACGGATCGCTTGCCGCCACGGGCAAGGGACACCTCACCGACATGGCGATCCTTTCGGTGCTGGAGCCCATCGCCCCGACCCAGATCGTCTGGGAGCCGAAGGTCGTGCTGCCCTTCCATCCCAACGGCATGTTGTTCGAGGGGCTGAAAGCCGGCAAGGTTGTCGACAGATGGACGATATACAGCATCGGCGGGGGTGCCCTGGCGAACGAGAGTTCGCGCCTGGAGATACCCGCCAGCATCTATCCGCTGACGACGATCTCGGAGATCAAGGACTGGTGCTACCGCGAAGGAAAAACCTATTGGGAATATGTCAACGACTGCGAAGGCCCCGAAATATGGGATTACCTCGACCGGATATGGACGGTGATGTGCGAAACGATCCAGCGCGGCCTGAACAACGACGGCGTACTGCCGGGAGGGCTCAAGGTCGCCCGCAAGGCGAGCACCTACTGGGTCAAGTCGAAGAGCTACACCGACTCGCTGAAATCCCGCGCCCAAATCTACGCCTACGCCCTGGCGACCTCCGAAGAGAATGCATCCGGCGGCATCGTCGTAACCGCCCCCACATGCGGGTCGTGCGGCGTGGTTCCGGCAGTGCTCTACCACCTGGCCAATTCGCGCGATTTCCTGCGCATCCGGATCCTGCGCGCCCTGGCTACGGCGGGACTGTTCGGCAACGTGGCCAAAACCAACGCTTCGATCTCCGGCGCCGAGGTCGGCTGCCAGGGCGAGGTCGGCGTGGCATGTGCCATGGCCGCCGCCGCGGCATGCCAGCTTTTCGGCGGCACCCCTTCGCAGATCGAATACGCCGCGGAGATGGGGCTCGAACACCACCTGGGGCTCACCTGCGACCCCGTATGCGGATTGGTGCAGGTGCCCTGCATCGAACGCAATGCGATTGCGGCAGCCCGGGCTTTCGATGCCAACGCCTACGCCACGCTCTCCGACGGCTCGCACATGGTGAGCTTCGACCGGGTCGTGGAGGTGATGAACGAAACCGGGCATAACCTCCCGAGCCTCTACCGGGAAACCTCCGAAGGGGGTCTCGCCAGGCGCTATAACGGCAAGAAATAATCCGGACAGGATTCTTACGGCGGGGAACCGTGTTTTTTTGTGCTCCGGGATTTTTCGCAATTCGGAACAGGGAATCTTCCAAAACTCAGACCGATAAGCATCCGGATAGCGAATGACCTCCGACCGCTCGTGTTCATGCCCTTTGAACGGCTGCACGGCTGTCTTTTGCACAGTCGCCCTGCGCTCCGTCCAGTCGCCGCGTGCGCCGGAATCCGCATATTCATAGCTTTAGCTCCGCTCCGTAGCACCATCGTAATTGTGGGCTTCCTCCCGGCGTGCCACAAGCCGTCCCCCGGAATCGTAGACACAGGCGGCTTCTACTCCGGGTTCCCGTAGAACCGCATCGGTTCGAGCCAACCGTCCGGCGGCATCGTCTAAAAATTCGGTCGACCGCCTCACCTGCCGCATCACCCTCGTATTCGAGTTCCTGCGCGGCAATCCGGGCTACGGCACCATAAGTCAGCGATGCCGGCCTCCCTGCCTGCGCATCCCCTCCATACAGAAACACCGTATCCGTCCGAAAAAAGTACGGTTGGCAATGCCGCCGGGAGTGCGAACTATTTCGACTCCAGCTAACCATCGGGACAATGACGGTTGAAGATAATCGAGAATCCGGTCAAAATAAAAAGAAGCCGTTCCCCAGGGAACGGCTTCTTTCGAATCGTATATGCAGCCTCGGATTTACTGCGCCTGCTGGAGCGATTCCAGCTCGGCTTTCGAACCGACCACAAGGTTGTCGTAATCGCGCAGGCCCGTACCGCCGGGAATCAGGTGACCGCAGATAACATTTTCCTTGAGGTTTTCCAGCGGATCGACCTTGGCCTGGATCGCAGCCTCGTTGAGCACCTTGGTGGTCTCCTGGAACGAAGCCGCCGAGATGAAGCTCGAAGTCTGCAACGCGGCGCGGGTAATACCCTGCAACACCTGCGTCGAAGTAGCGGGCACAATGTCGCGCACCTGCACGGGTTTCTGGTCACGGCGCTTGAGGCTCGAATTCTCGTCGCGCAGCTTACGCAGCGAAACGATCTGCCCGGGCTGGAGCGACGTCGAATCGCCCGCATCGGTGACGACCACCTTGTCGTAAAGTTCGTCGTTCACATCCATGAACTCCCACTTGTCGACGACCTGGTCTTCGAAGAACCGGGTATCGCCCGGATCCTCGATCTTCACCTTGTTCATCATCTGGCGGACGATGACCTCGAAATGCTTGTCGTTGATCTTCACACCCTGCATGCGGTATACCTCCTGCACCTCGTTGACGATGTACTCCTGCACCTTCGTCGGGCCGAGGATATTGAGGATGTCGCTCGGGGTGATCGCACCGTCGGACAGCGGGCTGCCGGCCTTCACGTAGTCGTTCTCCTGCACGATGATCTGACGCGACAGGGGCACGAGGTAACGCTTCACGTCACCCTGCTTCGAGGTGATGATGATCTCGCGGTTACCGCGCTTGATCTTGCCGAACGATACCTCGCCGTCGATTTCCGACACGATTGCCGGGTTCGACGGGTTACGGGCTTCGAACAGCTCGGTCACACGCGGCAGACCACCGGTGATGTCGCCGCCCGACTTACCGACGGCACGCGGAATCTTGATCAGGATATCGCCGGCCTTGATCTTGGCGTTGTCCTTCACGACGACGTGCGCCGAAACGGGCAGGTTGTATTGCTTGACCTCCTCGCCCTCCTTGTTTACGATCTTGATGACGGGGTTCTTGGTCTTGTCCTTCGACTCGATGACCACCTTCTCCGAAAGGCCGGTCTGTTCGTCACGCTCCTCACGGTAGGTAATACCCTCGACGACGCTGTCGTAAACGGCCTTACCTTCGTATTCGGAGATGATAACGGCATTGTACGGATCCCATTCGCAGATCAGGTCGCCCTTCTTGACCTCGGCACCGTCCGCCATGAAAAGCGTCGCGCCGTAAGGCAGGTTGTGCGTGTAGAGTACGATCTCGGTCTTCGGGTCGACGATGCGGAATTCCGACTGGCGCGAAATGACGATGTTGATCGCCTCGCCGGAGGCATTCTTGCCCTTGACGGTGCGCAGCTCGTCGATCTCCAGACGGCCTTCGTATTTCGAAACGACATTGGTCTCGACCGCCGAGCCTCCGGCCACACCACCGACGTGGAACGTACGGAGGGTAAGCTGCGTACCCGGCTCGCCGATCGACTGCGCCGCGATGACACCCACGACCTCGCCCTTCTGCACCATGCGTGCGGTGGCAAGGTTGCGGCCGTAGCACTTCGCGCATACGCCCCGGCGTGCCTCGCAGGTCAGCACCGAGCGGATCTCCACCGATTCGAGCGGCGATTTCTCGATCGCCTCGGCAATCGCCTCGGTGATCTCCTCGCCCGCCTTGCAGATGACCTCGCCCGTCAGCGGATGGATCACGTCGTTCAGGGCGACACGGCCCAGAATACGGTCGTAGAGGGTCTGCACGACGTCGTCGTTGCGCTTGATGGCCGTAGCCGTCAGGCCGCGGAGCGTACCGCAGTCCTCCTCGTTGATGATCACGTCCTGTGCGACGTCAACCAGACGGCGCGTCAGATAACCGGCGTCAGCCGTCTTCAGTGCGGTATCGGCAAGACCCTTACGGGCACCGTGCGTCGAGATGAAATACTCGAGCACCGAAAGTCCCTCTTTGAAGTTCGAGAGGATCGGGTTCTCGATGACCTGCTGGCCACCCTCGACACCCGACTTCTGCGGCTTGGCCATAAGGCCACGCATACCGCTCAGCTGACGGATCTGCTCCTTCGAACCGCGGGCGCCCGAGTCGAGCATCATGTATACCGGGTTGAAACCGTCGTCGTCCTTGATCAGCGTGTCGATCACGACCTTCGTCAGCTTGGTATTGATGTTCGTCCAGACGTCGATGATCTGGTTGTAACGCTCGTTGTTGGTGATAAGACCCATGTTGTAGTCCTCCATGATGGCGTCCGAACGCTCGTAACCTTCCTGTACGAGTTTCTCCTTGGCATCGGGGATAATCACGGCGTCGAGGTTGAACGACAGGCCGCCGCGGAATGCCATGCGGTAACCCATGTCCTTGATGTCGTCGAGGAACGCGGCCACCTTGTCGGCACCGGCCTTCTTCATCACCACGGCGATGATGTCACGCAGCGAACGCTTCGTAAGGATCTCGTTGATGTAACCCACCTCCTTGGGTACCACCTGGTTGAAGAGGATTCGGCCGATGGTCGTCTCCTTCAGCTCGCGTACCGGGTTGCCGTCCGCGTCGATGTCGTCCACCATACACTTCACAATGGCGTGCAGGTCGGCCTGGCCTTCGTTGTAGGCGATGATCGCCTCCTCGGGGCCATAGAATGCGCGGCCCTCGCCCTTGACACCCTTGCGGGGTTTGGTGATGTAGTAGAGGCCGAGTACCATGTCCTGCGACGGCACGGTGATGGGTGCGCCGTTGGCGGGGTTAAGGACGTTGTGCGAACCGAGCATCAGCAACTGTGCCTCCAGGATGGCGGCATTGCCCAGGGGCAGGTGCACGGCCATCTGGTCGCCGTCGAAGTCGGCGTTGAACGCCGTACATGCCAGCGGGTGGAGCTGCATTGCCTTGCCCTCGATCAGCTTGGGCTGGAAAGCCTGGATACCGAGGCGGTGCAGCGTCGGGGCACGGTTCATCAGCACGGGGTGTCCCTTTATGACATTCTCCAGAATGCCCCAGATCACGGGGTCTTTCCGGTCGATGATCTTCTTTGCGGATTTCACCGTCTTCACGATTCCGCGCTCGATGAGCTTGCGGATCACGAACGGCTTGTAAAGTTCGGCCGCCATGTCCTTCGGAATACCCATCTCGTGCATCTTCAACTCGGGGCCGACGACGATGACCGAACGCGCCGAGTAGTCGACACGCTTACCCAAAAGGTTCTGGCGGAAACGTCCCTGCTTGCCTTTCAGCGAGTCGGAGAGCGACTTGAGCGGACGGTTCGACTCGTTCTTCACGGCATTGCTCTTGCGCGAGTTGTCGAACAGCGAATCCACGGCTTCCTGCAACATACGCTTCTCGTTGCGCAGGATCACCTCCGGCGCCTTGATCTCGATCAGGCGCTTCAGACGGTTGTTACGGATGATGACACGACGGTAGAGGTCGTTCAGGTCGGACGTGGCGAAACGTCCGCCGTCCAGCGGCACCAGCGGGCGCAACTCGGGCGGGATCACCGGAATGACGTTCAGCACCATCCATTCGGGCTTGTTCTTGCCCTCCGACGCACGGAACGACTCGATGACGTTCAGGCACTTGAGCGCTTCGCTCTTACGCTGCTGCGACGTTTCGGTCGAAGCCTTGTGGCGCAGTGCATAGGACATCGTGTCGAGGTCGACCTGCTTGAGCAGCGTATAGACCGCCTCGGCGCCCATCTGTGCGACGAACTTGTTGGGGTCGCTGTCGTCGAGCGCCTGGTTGCCCTTGGGCAGGGCGGCCAGCACGTCGAGGTACTCCTTCTCCGAAAGCGTTGCCAGACGTTCGATGCCCTGCTCGGCAGCGGCACCGGCGTTGATCACGACATAACGCTCGTAGTAGATGATAGCCTCCAGTTTCTTCGACGGGATACCCAGCAGGTAGCCGATCTTCGACGGCAGCGAACGGAAATACCAGATATGAACCACCGGTACGACCAGCGAAATGTGGCCCATGCGTTCGCGGCGCACCTTCTTCTCGGTCACCTCCACACCGCAGCGGTCGCAGACGATCCCCTTGTAGCGGATGCGCTTGTATTTGCCGCAATGGCATTCGTAGTCCTTGACAGGGCCGAAGATACGCTCGCAGAACAGACCGTCGCGCTCGGGCTTGTAGGTACGGTAGTTAATGGTTTCGGGCTTGAGCACCTCGCCGCTCGACTGTGCCAGGATCTCCTCGGGGGAGGCCAGGCCTATCGAAATCTGGCTGTAACCATTATTCGTCTTATTGTCTTTGGAAATTGACATATTTGTTCTTCGTTTTTCTTATCCTAAATACACCTTACTCGAGTTTGACCGACAGGGCCAGGCCGCGCAACTCGTGCAGCAGCACGTTCATGGCCTCGGGAATACCCGGTTTGGGCAGGTTCTCGCCCTTGACGATCGCCTCGTAAGCCTTGGCACGTCCCATCACGTCGTCGGACTTGATGGTCAGAATCTCCTGCAGGATATTCGCGGCGCCGAAGCCTTCGAGCGCCCAAACCTCCATCTCACCGAAACGCTGTCCACCGAACTGGGCCTTACCGCCGAGCGGCTGCTGCGTGATGAGCGAGTAGGGGCCGATCGAACGGGCGTGCATCTTGTCGTCGATCATATGGCCCAGTTTGAGCATGTAGATCACGCCCACCGTAGCCGGCTGGTCGAACTTCTCGCCGGTGCCGCCGTCGTAGAGGTACGTACGGCCGCTGTGCGGGATGCCCGCCTTGGCGGTGTACTCGTTGATCTGATCGAGCGAGGCACCGTCGAAGATCGGCGTTGCGAACTTCAGGCCCAACTCGCGGCCGGCCCATCCGAGCACGGTCTCGTAGATCTGTCCCAGGTTCATTCGCGAAGGCACACCCAGCGGGTTCAGGCAGATGTCGACGATCGTACCGTCCTCGAGGAACGGCATATCCTCGTCGCGCACGATACGGGCGACGATACCCTTGTTACCGTGGCGGCCGGCCATCTTGTCACCCACCTTCAGCTTACGCTTCTTGGCGATGTAAACCTTGGCCATCTGGATAACGCCGGTCTGCGGAAGTTCGTCACCGTTGGTGATGTTGTACTTCTCGCGCTTGATGACGGCATCGGCCTTCTTCCACTCGATGGTATAATTATTAATGGTAGCTTCGATCAACGCATCGGTATGGGCATCGCCCGTCCACTTGCACGAGCCGAGGTTCAGGTAACCCATCACCACGCCCGTCTTCTCGTCGGTCGACTTGCGGGCGATCTCCTCAAGCAGTTTCTGCGAGAACTTCGTGCCTGCGGGATAGAGTTCCACGCCGAAATAGTCGGTGATGCCCGTCGTGGCCTTGCCCTGGAGCAGCGTCCACAGCTTGGCGACCAAACGCTTCGTCAGTTCCGAAATCTCGGCTGCGAACTTCTCGTCGAGCTTCTCGAGCTGCGCCTTCTCGGCGCTCTTGCCCTTCTTACCCTCCTTGTTCGCACGGCTGTAAAGCCTCGTGTCGATGACCACGCCGTGCAGCGACGGCTGCGCCTTGAGCGAAGCGTCCTTCACGTCGCCGGCCTTGTCGCCGAAGATGGCGCGCAGCAGTTTCTCCTCGGGCGAGGGGTCGCTCTCGCCCTTGGGGGTGATTTTACCAATCAGGATGTCGCCCGGATGTACGTTGGCACCGATGCGGATGATACCGTTCGCATCGAGGTCTTTGGTGGCGTCCTCGCTTACGTTCGGAATATCCGAGGTCAGTTCCTCGACACCGCGCTTGGTGTCGCGCACCTCCATGATATACTCGTCGACGTGCACCGACGTGAAGATATCCTCACGCTGGATACGCTCCGAGATCACGATGGCATCCTCGAAGTTGTAACCCTTCCAGGGCATGAACGCCACTTTCAGGTTGCGGCCCAGGGCCAGCTCACCGTGTTGCGTCGAGTAACCCTCGGTCAGGATCTGCCCCTTCACGACCTTGTCGCCCGTCAGTACGGCGGGCTTGAGCGTGATGGAGGTATTCTGGTTCGTACGGCGGTAACGCGGAAGTTCGTAGGTCGTGACTTCCGGTTCGAACGAGGCCAATACCTCGTCTTCCGTACGCTCGTATTTGATCTGTATCTTGGTAGCGTCGGCGAAAACGACCTCGCCGTCGCCCTCGGCCACAATCTGGATGCGGCTGTCGGAGATCATATCCTTCTCGATACCCGTGCCGACGATCGGGGCTTCCGATGTTACCAGGGGCACGGCCTGGCGCATCATGTTCGAGCCCATCAACGCACGGTTGGCGTCGTCGTGCTCGAGGAACGGGATGAGGCTGGCCGCAATCGAAGCGATCTGGTTCGGAGCCACGTCCATCAGGTTCACCTCGTCCGCCGTAACCACGGGGAAATCGGCTCCCTGACGCGCCTTGATACGCTCGGGTTGCAGGAAATTGCCCTCGTCGTCGATCGGCATGTTCGACTGCGCCACGATCTTGCCCTCTTCCTCCTCGGCCGAGTAGTAGTGGATGTGCGAGTTGTCCAGGTCGATCCGGCCGTTCTCCACCGTGCGGTAAGGCGTCTCGATGAATCCCATCGGTGAAATCTTCGCATAAACGCACAGCGACGAGATCAGACCGATGTTGGGGCCTTCCGGCGATTCGATCGGGCAGAGGCGGCCGTAGTGCGTGTAGTGTACGTCTCGCACCTCGAAACCGGCACGGTCGCGCGAAAGGCCGCCGGGGCCGAGGGCCGACAGACGGCGTTTGTGCGTAATTTCGGCCAGCGGGTTGATCTGATCCATGAACTGCGAGAGCTGCGACGTCCCGAAGAACGAGTTGAT
>NZ_FR893408.1:0-24732 GCF_000435435.1 Alistipes sp. CAG:29
ATCTTCCGATCAGTTCGCTGCCGCCCGTAACCGTTTGCGGGTTGTTGCCTTTGTCGAAATAGACATAATAGACGAGAAGATCGGCTTTAACCTGAATGTCATCCGCACTCAACTCTTCCTTTTTGATAATTTTATCAACAACGCTTATTGCCTTCGTATATTCCAGGTCTGTCTCAACGAAAAGCAAAGACATTCGGCCAAAGGTCAGGTGGGTAATATAGGACATATCGGGCAGTTGTTCCTCGCTGATTGTTTCTCGGATTAATTTATCAGGATAGTCCATCATAATAGTAAACATTTCCCGGGAATAGTTATAGAAAAACCCCGTCCGTTTCCCCATTTCTTTTTCGGTGTAGGGTTTCCCGCTTAGCAGTTCATCGAGGTTGAGGCCCAGGTTGCCTACCCCCAGCAGGTGCAGATGCCTGTGTGAGTGGTATTGCAAAGGGCCGATATAGTTGAATTGCTGACTTTGAGCTGGTAATTCGGAGGTTATTTGCTGCACCATTTCATTCATACCGTCGAACGAGGGCAGCATTTCTTTTTCATAAAGCGTCCTGTTGACATAGGCGCTTATGTTAATCGGGTTGTAAGTATATTGGTCGTAGACCGTCAATGTCCGGTTGTCAGTATGGCAGTTAATCAAATGTCCCGGATAAACCTGCGTCCTGAACGCCGGGTTTACAAATGACTGTTCGGCCGAAAGCCGATATTTGCGCGTGACATTGTCCGGCAGGAGGTCGTATTTGTTATCGTTGAATTTATTAACTGCGAACGTATGCCACTGCAAAGGGTCGTATTCCGGCTTTTTTTGCCCGGCTTGGGAAACGAACAGGTCGGCGGTTGTCTGTTTGTACCTGTCATGCAGGCAGGCAAGCGTTATTGTTGCCTCGCGCGGATTTTCCGTGTCGTTCGGCAACACCTCTATATCCAGATACTCAGCGTTATCCGCAACGGCCTTTTCGATAATGCACCATTGCGGAATATTTCGGATACTCCAGTCGCAGTTGGCCGAAACTGCTATACGTTGCTGAATCCCGGAATAATCTGCCCTGATTTCATCTTCATCGAGGGTGATGTAATACTTCTGCTCCGGTTCATCGTTGTGACAGGCTGCGCAGCAGAGCGCCAAAAAGAAAAGACCCCAATGTTTCATCCTAAAAAGTGTTTTAGTTAAACGATTGGGGGAAGAGGCAGATTGAAAATATGCGTGTCCCTGCGCGGTGTTGCCCGCATCGGTCATAAGGGTTGGTTTCAGTTTCACCCCCCCCCTCGGATTTCGATTTAAAGGTATGAAATAAACACGCATTTGCAAAATAAATCTGCAATTTCCGCCCAATACGGGGATGGAAGGCTTCTGGGGCCAGATCGGCTTGCGATTCGCATTTGTCCGGCCTGCCGCCCGAAAAAAATCTCCCAAGGAGGCGACTTCGATGTGCGGATAACGGAATACCTGCTTGTCTTTTCAGCAGCCTGAATGTCAGTCTATGCGTTATTTATCTCTTTCGGCAAATGCAGTCCGTCAGGTGATCGTCGATAAATCCTGCCGCCTGCAGGTGGGCGTAACAAATCGTGCTGCCGAAGAATTTGAATCCCCGTTTTTTCATGTCTTTGCTCATGGCATCGGATTGGGGCGATGATGCCGGAATCTCGCTCAACGACCCAAAGGTGTTGGTAATCGGCTTCCGGTCGGGAAAGAACGACAAGGTGTAGTTGTAGAAACTACCGAACTCTTCCTGTATGGCAAGGAATAGCCTTGCGTTTGTGATTGTGGATTTGATTTTCAACCGGTTCCTTACAATGCCGTCGAACCGCATCAGCCGTTCGACATCGCTATCGGTCATTTGTGCCACCTGCACGGCGTCGAAGTTGCAAAAGGCCTTGCGATACCCCTCACGCTTTCTGAGTATCGTTATCCAGCTCAACCCGGCCTGGGCACTCTCCAGGACAAGAAATTCGAACAGCGTCTTGTCGTCGGTCACCAATTTCCCCCACTCCTGGTCATGGTATTTCACATACAGCTCGTCGGTTCCGCACCAGCCGCACCGTCCGTTTATCATGTCCTGCATAGTCATCATGTTTGTAATATGGAGTAAAGATAGCTGATTTCCAGCTTCGTGCCAAATTTTAAGCCCGCTTCGGCCCGCTACAATTTGTCAATATAATAAACGTTGCGATGAAAGAATCCGAATCGGTAGGTGCGGAACGTGCTTTTATCGGAACCACTTTTGCTTTGGCAGAGAATTGTGCTTTCGAGTATAATATACTGACAATCAGCTTAAAATGTGCTTATTTGTAACATTGTGTCCACAAAAAAGTCTCCGAAAGGAGACTTCAATGTGCGGATAAAGGTGCTCCGGCACATTTGTAAGCCTAATGTATATCAGCGATTTGCGACGCTTTTTCGGTTCCGATTCCCGCGTCGCCTACCGTCTTTTTGCATGGTCTTGCGCCCATCTGCCCGGATTGCTTGCGTCACCGCCGTATCTCCTTGTATGACAATGCAAATATAGCGATTTTCGGCGAAAAATCCAAATGCGAAGACTTTTGGAGATGCGGGCGGATTTTCCTATATTTGTTGATATGGACAGAGGAGAAATTATCATATACCAGACAGCCGACGGCGAGACCTGTATAGACGTCCGCATGGAGAACGACAGCGTGTGGCTGACGCAGGCGCAGATGGTCGAATTGTTTAACTCGACCAAACAGAATGTCAGTCTTCATATAAACAATTTGTTCAAAGAAGGCGAACTCGAACGTGAGGCAACTGTCAAGGAATACTTGATAGTTCAACAGGAGGGACATCGCTCCGTGAAGCGTAAAATTACGGCTTATAATCTCGACGTGATTATCTCTGTTGGCTACCGTGTCAAATCGCAACGCGGTACGCAGTTCCGTATCTGGGCGAACAAGGTGCTGAAGGAGTACCTTATAAAAGGTTATGCTATCAATAGCCAAGCGAAGATCGAGCAGTTGGAGGAACTGAAACAGACTGTCCGTCTGCTCTCAAATGTGCTGTCGGCAAAGGCCGTCACGAAATCCGAGGCGGTCGGGTTGCTGCGCGTGATTACGGACTATACTTACGGTCTCGATACGCTTGACCGCTACGATTATCAGCAGTTGGAAGTGTCGGCTACTACGACCGAGGAGCCGTTTCATGCGACCTATGAAAATGCGATGGAGACGTTACAGGTATTGCGCAACAAATTCGGTGGCAGCGAGCTGTTCGCCCATGAGAAGGACGAATCGTTCAAAAGCACGATGGGCGCGATTTACCAGACCTTCGGCGGGCGGGATCTCTATCCGAGCGTCGAGGAAAAGGCGGCTAATCTGCTCTATCTGACGGTCAAGAACCACTCGTTCAGCGACGGAAATAAACGCATCGCCGCTTTCTTGTTCCTGTGGTTTTTGGAGAATAATCGGATTCTTTATCGCGCTGATGGCTCTCGCCTTCTGGATAACAATACACTGGTTGCCCTGACGCTGATGATTGCCGAAAGCCGTACAGAAGAAAAGGATGTGATGACGAAGGTTGTGGTGAACCTGATCAATAAAAACAATTAAAGCATTTATGAATGTGTCGGACTTTTGTTTGCTGATTTCGAGTACGGAGATCCAATAACGCAAGTTATCAATGCCATTGTAGCTATACCATAGAATTTTATTGCTATTTCAGAAGAAACCACCTCGCATTTTTTGCGAGGTGGTTTCTTTTTGTTACCCCTCGTGGCGGAAATTAGCAGGGTAATAAGATATATTATCCAAACTATTTCCCGCTACGATATTTGATGCTAAGTATCAAAGAATTAAAAAATAGAGTATCACCCTAAATTATGTACAAAAGGTAGAATCCAATTTCGTTAAAATTAAGTTTGGTACATTAAAGTATATAATTGGGGAAAATGTTTGTATTATCAATATTTTGACCGGTAGAGATATAAGTTTTTTTCATTCAAGAGCTTTTGCTATATTTGTAGATGAGAATAATTGATCTTATGGAGTGTATAGTTTTTAAATCGAATCAAAGTTATTCTTGCCGAAAAAAGTAGAACCAACAAATGGCTTTCTGAGCAATTAGGAAAAGATTCTGCTATTGTGTCTAAGGGGGGCAATACTACACAACCTAATGTGGAAATGCTTATTCAGATAGCTAAATGTCTTGAGGTAAAAGTAGATGATTTATTAAGGACTGAATAATTATGGGAACGAGTGATGGTTATGTTTATATATTGACCAATCCTAACTTTAAGGAGGACTGGATAAAAATTGGGAAAAGCTCCAGACCGGTAGATGTTAGGTCTAAGGAGCTGGGCAATATAGCTTTCAGTAAGTCGGAATGTGCTGTAATATAACAGATTATCAGGCCGTATATATAGCAGGTTTCTTGACCCGAAGATTGCCGGCAAACGATATAAACAAGCTTACTGCCTCTTTGCAAGATGCGCAGGTGGATCTCACTCCGCATCAGGTTGAGGCGGCTTTGTTTGCATTTAAGTCGCCTTTATCCAAAGGGGCTATACTTGCCGACGAGGTTGGTTTGGGAAAGACTATTGAGGCCGGTATTATCTTATCACAACATTGGTCCGAGCATAAAAGGCGATTGCTGGTTATATGTCCGGCTAACTTGCGAAAACAATGGTCGAGTGAGCTGTTGGAGAAATTCTACCTGCCATCTGTGATTATGGAGACAAAGTCCTTTAATGCCTCCATAGAAAATGGCGCTTTTAATCCGTTTGATACGGAGAATATAGTTATTTCTTCCTTGCAATTTGCAAAGTCCAAAGCCGCTTATATAAAGAGTACGAACTGGGATCTGGTAATTATAGACGAGGCGCACAGGCTGCGTAATGTATATAAACCGCAAAACCGGATTGCCAATACCATTAAAGAGGCTATAGAATCCAGAAAGAAGATATTGATGACGGCAACTCCATTGCAAAACTCTATTCTGGAATTATATGGTTTGGTTTCTATTATCGACGATTATGTGTTTGGGGATATAAAAAGTTTCAAGAGCCAATTTGGTCATAGTTTGACCGATGAAGAGTTCATGGAATTGAGACGTCGACTACAACCCGTTTGCAAGCGCACCCTCAGACGACAGGTTTTGGAATATATCAAGTATACCAAACGGATTGCCATAGTAGAGGAATTCTTCCCGACAGAGAACGAACAACGTCTCTACGATATGGTGACTGATTATTTGAATAAACCGAAACTGTATGCTTTACCTAATAGTCAGCGTCAGCTTATGACTTTGATATTAAGGAAACTGCTTGCATCTTCAACATATGCCATATATGGAACATTCTGCTCTCTTATCAATCGGTTGCAGGATATTATCGCAAAAAACGATAATGTGTTACTCAAGAATCTCGTCATTGAAGAATACGAAGAAGACAACGATGAGTGGGTGGATAATGAAGAGATTGAAGAAGATATCGAGGAGTTGCCTCCGGCCGATATTGAAGGCATAAAGAAAGAAATATCCGAGCTGGAGCAATTTAGAGATATGGCCGAGAAAATTAAAAAGAATAGTAAGGCTGAACATCTGTTTGTCGCGTTGGATAAAGGTTTTGAGCAGTTAAGGCATTTAGGTGCTGCCTCCAAGGCACTTATCTTTACGGAGTCAAAACGTACGCAAGAGTTTCTTTATGGACATCTCGAAAAGAGGGGATATAAGGGTAAGGTTGTTCGATTTAACGGGACTAATACCGATAAAGAATCGACGGCTATCTATCAGGCATGGCTGAAGAAGCATAAAGGCACGCCCAAGGTTACGGGATCCCTTACGGCCGACAGGCGGGCGGCTATCGTTGATTATTTTAAGGATGAAGCCACTATCATGATTGCTACCGAAGCTGCCGCCGAGGGTATCAATTTGCAATTCTGCTCTTTGATAGTGAACTATGATATGCCATGGAATCCACAGCGGATCGAACAGCGAATAGGTCGATGCCACCGATATGGACAGAAATTCGATGTCGTAGTTGTGAACTTCCTCAATAAAAGTAATGCGGCCGATATACGTGTGTATGAACTGTTGGATCAGAAGTTCCAGCTCTTCAATGGTGTGTTTGGTGCCAGTGATGAGATTTTGGGCAGCATAGGCAATGGTGTCGATTTTGAAAAACGCATAGCACAAATATACGACGAATGTCGAACGACTGATGAGATAGAGGCTGCATTTGACAGGTTGCAGTCAGAATTGCAGGAGCAAATATCCGAGAAGATGATAAAAGCCCGCTCGGCTTTATTGGAAAATTTCGATGAATCGGTCAAGGAGAAGTTGAGAGACAATCTGGCTCAAAGTCGGAAAAATCTCGACCTGTTTGAAAAACGTCTTTGGCTTCTAACGCGGCATGCGTTGGAGGGAGAGGCCACATTCGATGAAGATCGCTATGCCTTCACGCTTCATATCGACGGGTCGATCTATACTTTGTCGAAAGAGTGTGAAGACGAGCAAGTGCGACCTTATCGTATAAGCAGTCCTTTGGCCAAGGACATTTTGGCCAAGTATCGGGAGCCACTTCACACGCCGGCATATATCGAGTTTGATTATACGCACACGGCAGGGCGAACCAAGCTGCTTGACGACCTCGTAGGCCAAAGCGGTACCATGCGGGTAGAGAAGATATCCATCGATTCTTTTGAGCCGGAGGATCATCTGGTTATTGCCTGCCTTACCGATAGCGGCGATTGGGTCTATCCCGAAATTGCCGAACGGATGCTCCTGCTTCCGGCATGTCTGCTGTCACAAACCGGAGTAGACATTACAACTGCCGATTGTTTGTGCGATAAGGTTGAAGAGCTGAACCATGATATTCTTTCTTCTTCCTCAGACAGAAACAACCGCTTTTTCGATGAAGAGATGGAGAAACTGGATAACTGGGCCGGCGATATGAAGCTCGCTTTGGAGCGCGAAATCTCGGATTTGGATCAGGAGATACGCCTTCGGAAATCGGAAGCCAAAAAGATCGGCCGACTGGAAGAGAAGGTAAAAGCTCAAAGAGCCATCAAGGAGATGGAACGTAAGCGTATCGAGAAGCGACAGAATCTTTTTAATGCTCAAGATGAAATCGATGAAAAAAAAGAGCTACTTTTAAGCCGTATTGAAAAGATGCTGCAACAGAAGGTCCAGCAAACTGAACTGTTTACCATTAAATGGAGAATCATATGAGAGCGAACCTCAAAAAAAGTGGGCCTTGTTCAAGGCGTTCCTCAAAGAATATTGGTGGGCAATCTTAATCAGATTGGGTGCTCCCGTTTTGCTGAATTTTATTATCTTTATACCCGCCTTCTCGCCGATTGTCGGAGGCAGTTCAGATTGGCTGTCGTTTTATGGAAGTTATATTGGTTTAGTAATCGCCAGTTTGATAACATTGTATGTACTATACAAGCAACTGCAACACAATCACGAAGATAACGAAAAAACTCGTCGCGATAATCAAGCCGTTAATGAAAAAATGACAGCTTCAGCTCAAAATATTGAACTACGAACAGGAGAGACAGTGGTTGCAAGGTAAGATCCGCTTGTGTAAATAATATCGATTCAAATAATATACGAGAGATTTGCAATGTGTTCATATTTCAAGAAGATGATATAGTGTCTAAAATCAAAAACGCAATTGATAGTTTGGATCGAACCAATACTTTTTTAGATTTCTTATTGCCTATAAGACATAACAAGAATGTTCGTTATTTAAACAAGCAAAAGTATAAAGCATATAAGGAATATATGTTAATGATCCAAGATATACAAGTCGTAGCGATTTTCTTGAATAACAATTATGAAATGATTCAAGAAGGCTTGATTTTAGCTAAACTTTCGCCTCAAATAAAAAATCAAGTAGAGTGTAAAATCGTAACACCTTGTCTTGCTAATCAAGCTATCTAAGCAATTAGTTTTAATCGCCATTGATAGGTCAGCTATAGCAGATGATATATAAATGAGAGACTCATCATTACAATATATTGAACAAGAGAAAAAAAGAATTAACAAAATATTAACCGATAACAATGGCACAAGATAAGAAATTGCAGAAACTGGAACTGACGTGGATTGGAAAGGATGATTCGCGCGAGCTGATTGAACCGCGAATTCTCATTGAGAATCCCGACTATTCGTATGGTACGGTCGAGACGGGCACCCTGCCCAATGGCAAATCGTGGAACGGCAATATGCTCATCCATGGCGACAACCTGCTTGCCCTCAAAGCCCTTGAACAGAACTATACGGGTGCCGTCAAATGTATCTATATCGATCCGCCCTTTAATACAGGAGCAAGAATTAATGCAGATGGGCAGGAAATAGGATACGATGACGGAATTGAACACTCGATTTGGCTAAATATGATGTATGAAAGATTTGCTATTCTTTACAATCTATTGAGAGATGACGGGGCGATCTTTGTACATCTTGATGATAATGAGGCTGACTATTGTAAAGTAATTCTTGATGAAATTTTTCATCGGGAAAACTTCATGAACAGAATAACCATTGATGCTCGTTCCCCTTCTGCGTTTAGTACAGTCAATCCTGGGATGTTTGTGGCCTCCGAATATATTTTATATTATGTAAAGGATAGAAAAAGGCTTCGAGAAAATCAATTGAGAGCTAAACGAAATCCTGATTATGCATATAATAAATATATTACCAATATAGATGCATCTTATGAAGACTGGATATTTAAACCTGTTGCTCAGGTATTCAGCGAAACACAAAAAACAAGAAGCCTAAATCCAGAAAGTCTAATAAAAAAATATAATGAATTTATCATAAGAAATGCTCATAGAATTTGTAGATATACAGCTATCAGTGATTCTGGAGCAGGTCAGAAAATATTAGATATAAAAGCTGAATCGCTAATCCATAGAGATAAAATCTTCAAACTTAAACGAGAAGATAAGGATGATGTGTATATAATAAATGGACAGCAATTAGCTTTTTACAATAAAAATATATGTAAGATAAATGGAGAAATTTGCGCATCTATGCCATTAACAGATATATGGACAGATATTGCGTGGGAAGGTATTGCAAAAGAAGGAAACGTAACTTTTAAAAAAGGGAAAAAGCCAGAGAAACTTATTCAAAGATGTATTAGTTTAGTAACTGAAGAAGGCGACCTGGTGCTGGACAGTTTCCTCGGGTCGGGAACCACGGCCGCCGTGGCGCAGAAGATGGGGCGTCGCTATATCGGGGTCGAGTTGGGGCAGCATGCCTATACGCACTGCGTTCCCCGTCTGAAGATGGTGACCGACGGAACCGATCAGGGAGGAATCTCCAAAGCGCAGAACTGGAAGGGCGGAAACGGCTTCAAATTCTATGAACTGGCACCGAGCCTGCTCAAAGAGGACAAGTTCGGAAATCTCGTCATCAACAAGGAGTACAAGGCCGATATGCTGGCGGCGGCAATGGCCAAGCAGGAGGGATTCACCTATGCTCCTTCGGCGGATGTCTATTGGAAGCAGGGCTACTCGTCCGAGAGCGACTTCATCTACACTACGACGCAGTTCATGACGGTGGAGGGACTTGCTGCCATACGTGAGACAATGACTGAAGGCGAGAGCTTATTGATATGTTGTACGTCGTTCCAAAAGGAGTGCAAGCAGGCATTTTCTAACATTTCTATAAAGAAGATTCCGCAGATGCTGCTGGGGCGCTGCGAATTTGCCCACGACGACTATTCGCTCAACATCATCGACCTACCCCACGTCAACGACGAGGAAGAGTGGCCGATGGAGGACGAGTTCGAATACGCTACAGATAGCGAGGTGGCCAAAGAAACGATTGAGGGACAACAGGAACTATTTTAATCTATCGGTATGAATACTATTGCAAACACGATAAAACAACGCCTGTCGCTTCGGGAACCGCTGGCCGAAGCACTCGATGTGCTAACTCGCCTTGTAGACAAACTTTCTTTGTCGAAACCCGAACGACAATCGGATAAGGAGGCCGAAGCGGTAGCTTATGAGGTCTATCTAAAAGAGCAATTACAACGTGTAAAGGAAGTCTGCCCATACTGCAAGGATTTTGAACGCGATTTTCCATCGTTTGCATTCTCGATAGCAACCGGTATCGGAAAGACCCGGCTGATGGGTGCTTGTATTGCCTATCTCTATCTGGCAAAAGGCATCAGGCATTTCTTCATTTTGGCTCCAAATCTCACGCTTTACGAGAAGTTGATGCGTGATTTTGGCGACCCTTCATATGAAAAATATGTATTTAAGGGGATATCGGAGTTTGTGCATAACGAGCCTTTAATTATAACCGGAGATAATTACAACAAGGCCCGTAACCTGTTTTCAGATAATCAGATACAAATAAGCATCTTCAATATATCGAAGTTTAATACCGAGAGTAAAGAAGGTGGGAAAAAGGGAGCTCCCAAGATGCGCCGCCTATCGGAATATTTGGGGCAGTCATATTTCGATTACCTCTTTTCGTTGGATGACTTGGTTATCCTTATGGATGAAGCGCACCGGTATCATGCCGATGCTTCGAAGAAAGCCATCAATGAATTGCGTCCTATATTGGGTCTCGAAATGACGGCTACGCCTACCGATGAAAAAGGAAAATCGTTTAAGAATATTGTCTATGAATATAATCTGGCTCAAGCGTTGGCCGATGGGAAATATGTGAAGATACCGACCATTGCCAAGCGAAGGAATTTCAGCCGGGGCAATATGACCGATGAGGAGTTGGATATACTTAAAATCGAAGATGCAGTGAGTGTCCATGAACATACGAAACTGCATTTGGAGATGTATGCCAAAAATAATAATCAGCCTCTGGTAAAACCCTTTATTTTGATCGTTTGCAAAAGTATTCAACATGCCACCGAAACATTCAATAGAATACAGAACGAAATGTTTGACGGGAGGTATGCAGGTAAAGTGCTTCAAATAGACAGCTCGACCAAGAAAGATGAGGAGATAGATAAGCTATTTGTTTCGCTGGAGAAGCCGGACAATAAGATAGAGATCGTTATTCATGTAAATATGCTTAAAGAGGGTTGGGATGTAACCAATCTGTATACCATTGTGCCTTTACGAGCGGCCGATGCGCCTATATTGGTTGAACAGCAGATAGGTCGAGGTCTACGCTTGCCATATGGTGGGAAACGTACGGGATATGCCGATATTGATAAATTGACGGTGATTGCGCATGAAAATTTTGAAGCCGTTATCGCCAAAGCTAATGATCCGAACTCGGTATTGAGTAAGGTCTCTTACGTTGAACTTGATGATGAGGATTTAACTCCCGAGCCCGGTAAAGTGGTTACGGCTGCTACCATAATTGATTTCCAGGAGAAGAAAACCATCGAAGAGGCAAAGACGGAGGTCGAGAAAAAGAATGCAAAGGCTGTAATGGATGCTCAACGAGCTGTTTGGACGGTGATTCCCAAGATGAACAGTTCGGTGCGCTCAGCTAAGGAGTTGTCCAACCCGAAGGTAATAGATGCGATTAAGGTCCTTACGCGGAATGAGATAATTAAAAAGGCGAAGGAGACTAATCCGCTTTTTGCTGATGAAGAGGCAAAACCGTTGCTTGCAGAAGTGGATTCAGTTGTGGAGGTTGTTGTAAAGAAATTTATAGACAATATTATAGAAATTCCACGTATGACCATTCAAAAGGAGGCATATAAAGCTGAATTCAAGTGGTTTGATCTTGATACGCGAATGGGATTTGATCTGCCTGCACTGAAAGATGAGATTATTCGAATAAGTGTAGGTGCTGGAGAGAAATCGATGGAAGTGTTGCAAGTGATAACAGGAAGGAAATTTGATACTCCTGTTAATCAGATTGTGAATGCGTTGATCGATCACGAAGAAATCGACTATGACGAAAACTCAGAACTCCTCTATCATTTGGCCGGACAGGCTGTCGAAGCCATAGAGAAGAATGTTGATAACGAGACTGATTTAGCAAAAGTTGTAAATCAATTTAAAGTTGCAATCGCCAACTCTATTTTTGACCAGATGCAGAGGCATTTTGTGATAACGCCGTTGGGATACCTGAAACCGAATGTATTGCCTTTTTCTGGAATAGTCGATCAGCATTTGACAGAATTAGACGGATTTGGACGAATTGATTTCAGAGATTCTGTAAAACCAAGCTTTGTGCGTAAATTCATATTTACCGGTTTCTTGAAATCGTATTATACGGAGTGTAAGTTCGACAGCAAAACCGAGCTCGATTTTGCGAATGTGCTGGAGTCGGATAATGATGTATTGAGGTGGTTGCGACCAGCACCTAACCAATTCAACATATATTGGGCAAATGGAGCCAAACGCTATGAACCGGATTTCATAGTCGAAACATCGGAATGTATTTACATGATAGAAACAAAAGCCCTTAAAGATATTTCCGATGAAGATGTGCAGGCAAAAAAGAAAGCTGCCGAGGAATATTGCAAGAATGCAACGGAGTATACCTTGAAAAATGGGGGTAAACCTTGGCGGTATCATTTGCTAAGGCATGATGTTGTGGAACGCTCAAGTAGCTTTGAATATTTGATGGCATTAAGTTAGGTGTATTTCTCGCCTGTTCGATGTGAATTGCTCAAAATGATGTGGCCTATTCTGACGAGCGAGTTATTGAATTCGGCTTTATAATGCAGATATATTTTTAATTTATTAATTAAATATTATCCGAACTGTGCTACAATAATGAATGGATACATTTCATAAGTACACTTTTCCGGATGGGAAGGTATATATTGGACAGACTAGACGAGATCCTCAAATAAGGCATAGGGAACATATCAGTCCCGTGACTGATCCGACAAATGGCGGATTCTGGAGAGCGTATTCGACTTTTAAAAAGTGTAAATTTGAGATAGTTCAACAATATGAGAGTAATGATATTGAGAGACTTGTCGATATGTTGAATTACGCCGAAACACAACTTATAGTATACCTACAAAGCTTATGATCCTCAGTATGGCTATAATAAGCAGACTTGGGGACATTCACATACACATTACCTTACAAAAGAAGTAGAGATTATAAAAGCCAAAATAGGCGAACTTTACGAAGCATTTATAAATGAAAGAATGGTTATTTATAACTCCGTATGTGATAAAATATGGGAAACCAAATTACCTCTAACCGAAGAAGAAAAAGACTTCGTTAAGAAAAGATGTTTTAATCGAGACTTATTTTGCTTTCCAAACACATTTAATATAGAGAAATTGGACGAGAATGATCTTGATGACGAGCGAGATGGTTTTGTAATAGAGGAAACTCTTAATTTGGTTAAATTTGATATAGAAGAAGAAACTCAGACGGAATTTCAGACATTCTTAGAAGATAATGGTTTCGATATTGCAGAACAGGTACTTCATGAATATGCGGCGGAAGTAAATATTATTGTTGCAATAGATGATAATGGTAATGTTGCGAAAGAATTTCATTCATTCGATGAAATAATCTCCTATTTCAATGTTACACGGGCCGATAATGTGAAAAATGCTCTCGCTGGACGTCAGAAGAGTGCATATGGATATGGTTGGAAATATAAAAAAGACTTGAAATAGAGGTGACAGTGAAACCGTGTTGAGTATATTTTTTGAAGTTATTTGGAAATTTACCAAATTTAAAGTTCTATTCTATCTAAAAAGGAGTAAAGGCAAGAGCGTTGAGGCCGACCGCATTGACCGCCATCTGGATAATAATCCGTGCCCAGATCAACCAGCATTATCAGTCCATCAGTGATCGGGATTCGTTCGTCTCGGCTGAGAAGGTCAAGAATGCATATCTGGGCTTCGGAAATAAATACCGTATGCTGTTGGACGCGTTTGAAAAATTTACCAGCGATTATCAAAAGCGCATCGGTATAGACTGTTGTGATGGAGTTTGGAAGCGATACTGCAATACTATCGACCATTTGCGTGTTTTAATGCAAAAGGAGTATCATGTAAGCGATATGCCTTTGTCCGAGTTGGAACAATCTTTTATCGAATAGTTCCACGTCTATCTGAAATCCGATCGGGGCCTTAAACTAATGACGGTTTGCGGGTATCTAAAATGCCTGAAATATGTCGTCAGGATTGCCTTTAACAACGGCTGGATGCCACGTAATCCATTTGCATTATATAGCTATACGGTTCTGAATCCAGACCGGAGTTTCCTGACCGAAGAAGAACTGCATCGCATGATGACAACCCGCCTGCGTTACAAAAGCCAGGATTTTAATCGGGACATGTTCCTCTTCTCGTGCTTTACGGGTATCTGTTATGCTGACATGTCGGCGCTGACCTATGATCAGCTGGAGCAGGATACAAACGGCGATTGGTGGATCAGCGGTAACTGCCAGAAAACCGAGACGAAATATGTCGTCACGCTGTTGCCCTATCCTTTGTTCATTCTGGATAAGTATCGAGGTCTGGCAGGCAATCGCTCTCTTTTTTAAATTCCGTCCCTCGATTCCATCGACGACAGTCTTAAAAATATTGCCCGTGAATGCAGCATAGACAAACAGCTCTCCTTTCACACAAGGAGGCATACCTATGCTACCACGATCTGCCTTCAAAACGGAGTTTTTATGGAGACCCTTTCCAAGATGTTGGGGCATAAGCATATCACAACGACCCAAATCTATGCGAAAATCACTCATCCGATGATCGCTCGGGAAGTCGATATGCTCAAAGAAAAGCTGGTGGGCAAATTTTCGGACGTCTGACTCCTGCTGATCCTAAGCATACTACGATAAATCTCATATCAGTAAGCGGTTACTGATATAAATACCTCATACCTTCGTGCCATTTTTGCAGCAGCAACACTTAGAACAAACCGCTTATGACAAGTATGGAAGAAATGTTCGAAATGCTCAAGGATATCCGTGAGGATATTTCCTATATGAAACGGCATCGTAACATGCTTTGCGGGATGCCGATTCTGGAAGTCGCAGAAGTCTGCGACCTGCTGAAGATGAGCGACCGCCAACTGCGCCGCTATCGGACGAGCGGACAACTTACGGGCTTCCGCTTTGGGCGGCGCCTTCTGTTCTCCTCCTCCGAGATCATGCAGTTTATCGAGCGTACGGAGTTGGATTACCAGCGCCGCAAACAGCTTAAAAAGGCTATCCGTAACATCTAATATCCAATATCATGTCCTCTCAATCCTCTGAAAGAACTTACTATCTGGTGGAGACCGACACTTTTAAAAGCCTACTCCGCACACATTTCGTACTGCTCCAATCTACCTTGCTCTTCGAGCATCTGTGCCGCCAAAGCGACCGTCCGATGTTCCTCTCATCGGATAAAGTTTGTGAGGCTTTGGGGCTCGACCGCAATAAACTGGAGCAATACCGACGTAAGCGCATTATTGGGAAACACGGTAAAATTGTCCCCTAAAAAACGGAGGAAGATGCCCCCCTAAAGTTGCGAAGCAAAAAGAGTAAAAAGTTGTTGTCCGGATTGGGGTCTAAAAGGATGTGATTTTGCCCGGGTTAAACAACATTTTTCTGTAGGTCTTTTATCCCGGTTTATTGCGAGAACCCTACTTAGTTCTCGCCCATAAAACGGTCGGGATTGTGTCGACCGACACTGCAAAGATAACTATTCGCTTTAAAAGAACAAGAGAGTAGTTTTTGCAACCGCAGGCATCTATCCATAGGCATTTTCAGATTTAGATTTTTTTTCTTATCGACTCTCCGAACAACTCGACACGCAGCGAATGGTGTACGATTCGGTCGAGCACGGCATCGGCGATGGTCTTCTCGCCGATCACGTCGTACCAGTCCTTGACGGGGATCTGCGATGTGATCATTGTCGAGCGCCGCTGATGGCGGTCTTCGATAATGTCCATCAGTATGCCGCGTGACCGGGCGTCGAGCGGCTGCATACAGAAGTCGTCGAGGATCAGCATATCGACTCGCTCGATACGTTTCAGGTCGGCCAGTATCGTGCCTTTGGCCTTGGATATTTTGAGCTGGCTCATCAGTTTTGCCGTACTTGCGTACATTACCCGGAAGCCGTCCTGGCAGGCCTTATAACCGAGCGAGGTGGCTAGATAACTCTTACCTGTCCCGGTTGGACCGGTAATGATTAGGTCTTTGTGGTCGCGCACGAACTCCATGGCGGCAAGGCGTTCGACCTGATTACGATCCAATCCCCGTTCGAAGGTGTAGTCGACATCGTCCAGCGTAGCGTTGTAGCGGAACTGGGCAGCCCTGACGGCTCGCTCTACGGCGCGGTTCTTACGGTTGTCGAACTCGCTGTGGCCCAGATGCGAGACGAACTGGTTCTGTGTCATTTTCTCTTTAATGGTGTTCTCCAGCGAGGTTTTAAAAGCGTCGTGCATACCGAACAGGCGCATCTGGCGCAGTTTCTCTAAGGTCTGATTGTTCATTGACTTATTGGTTTTAGTGGATTATTTGTAATACTCTTTACCTCTGATGTTCTCGTGCTCGGGCATATCGGCTGGCTCTTCGGGAAGGTCTATCGCTTCCGATTTGTTCTGGAGTATATCCTGTATCTCCCTGAAACTGTACTTACCATAGCTGTCGGCCAGACGGCAGGCTGCCGCAAGACGTTCCGGCCCGGCTTTACGCGCGAAGTTCAGGATGCCTGAACACATCTTGTTGGCCTGATCCTGATAACGGGTCTTTTCAAGTACCCTGCGGATATAATGCTCTACATCCTCGTGTATGGCAGCGGCTTGCTCGACGAACCGCTCGGGAGACCACTCCATAACTGCACGGTGTTTGGGACAAAGATGTTCGGTGACGGTGGTATAGCGGTAGTTGTGTCGGTCGCGGGTATGATGGGCTATAATATCGTAGTTGTAGCGGATCTCCACGTCGGTAGCGGTATAAGACAACTGCACTTTCTTGCCTATGTAGATGTGCGGGACGCTGTAGTAGTGGATGTCTTCGTGTAGGCGTGCATAGCCATATTTGTCGACCGTAGTGACGATATGCTTCTTCATCTGGTAACGGATCGGGTTCAGAGGGCCGAGGGCTTCCTGTTCCACGTCCTCGAAGTAACTGCGGCGCGAGTAGTTGCGGCGATCCAGGTTCTTGTTGTTGTGCTTTTCAAGAGTTCCGCGGATAGCTACGTTAAGCGACCGAGAGGCTCGATGACCGTAAAGATGTCCTTATACGTCAACTTAACCGCATTCTCCACATGGGCCTTATCCTTGGGACTGCGTGCCCGGGTGGGATAAGCTGTTACCCCATAATGCTCTCCGAACCGTTCGAACTCCGTGTTAAGGATAGCTTCATAACGGCTTGCTTTGGTAACGGCACTCTTAAGGTTGTCCGGAACGATAGCACGGGGAACGCCGCCATAGTAATAGAATGCGTTCTCGCAGGCTGTAATAAAATCTTCCTTGCGTTGACTCTCCACTGCCTCCACATAAGTCAGCAGGCTGCACCCGAGGATAGCCACGAACACTTCCACCTCCCGGGGTTGTCCGCCCGGCGGATAGATCCACAGTTTACTGCCCGTATAGTCCACGAACAACTTATCTCCAGCCTTATGTTTCATACGCATCGACGGGTTACTGATGCGTTCGTAGCGCCGCAAGGCTACCCGGAACTGCGTCAGACTGTAGCCGTCAGGATGGGCCACGCGGTAACGCTCCCATTGCTTATGGCTGGTCATACCCTTACGGGACATCTCTTTGCTCGCTGATGGCATGAAAGCCTCAAGGGCATCTGTGCGGGGATTAGGTTCCTCAGGAACCTCTTCAATGCAGAACAGGGCGTAAAGCTCAGCATCGCTCTTGGCAAGGAACTCCTCGTAGGTAAGGCTCTGAGT
Source organism: Alistipes sp. CAG:29 (assembly GCF_000435435.1). Classification (NCBI taxonomy): domain Bacteria; kingdom Pseudomonadati; phylum Bacteroidota; class Bacteroidia; order Bacteroidales; family Rikenellaceae; genus Alistipes; species Alistipes sp. CAG:29. Next base: position 17,775 of record NZ_FR893408.1, read on the forward strand.
GTTCCACTTGTTGACATACTTTTTTACCGTGTTACGCGAAGTACGGGCCATCTCGGCGATAGCCCGTAAGCCCACGCGTTCGGTGTACAGTCGAATAATCGTTCGTAATTTGTTCATTTTCAAAGGTATGTTAGGCATGATCTCTCAGATTTTGGTTTGCTTTTGCTTCAAGCTAACAAAATCCGACTCCTTTTAAGCCTTTGAACAACTACTTTTTACTCAAATCCCCGAAGGGGTCTGTTTGCTCCGTTTTAGGTGGGTCAATTTCGACCGTTTTATAGTGGTCAATTTCATCCGTTTTCAACGGGTCATTTTAAACCGTCGCTACTGGGGCTATTTTACCGTGTTTTCCATCTTGTCTCATGACGTTGAAATTTTGGGGTTAACAAAACGCCTGCAAGAGAGAATTATTACGGTGTAAAACGCAGAAAAACAACGCGGTGCATCTGTATTCGGGAGCAAACTTCGCCGAACGGCCCGTTTTTCGGGGCCGTTCCCTTTCGTGCTCCCGCGAGTTCGCCGCGAACTGCTTTCCGCTTCCGATTCGGGGAATCGGCCGAAGCCTTTGCAAAATGATGATATACAGTCTGTTTTCCTCTTTTTGCGCCGGACGGGCAACGAAAAAGGAGCCTCGGAAAAAGGCTCCTTTGTGCGGATAAAGGGACTCGAACCCCCACGCCGGTAAGGCATCAGATCCTAAGTCTGACGTGGCTACCAATTACACCATATCCGCTCGCTATGTGCAAAGGTATATAAAAATTCACAATTCACAATCCGGAGCGGGTGATTATAAGCCTTTTTTATTTACTTTTGTAGGCAATTTATCCGCTTATGCCGCAGAATGTCGCACTCGTTTTAACGCCCCGCCAGGCTGCCGACGCGAAGTATTACACTTCGCTTGCCGCGCAGCGTCTGGGTGTGCCGGAGCACGATATTGCCTTGGTGAGGGTCGTCAAACGCTCGATCGACGCCCGGCAGCGGCAACCGAAGGTCAACCTGACGCTGGAGGTCTATGTCGACCGGGAGCCGCAGCCCGCACCCGTGCATTTCGATTATCCCGACGTGTCGGGACATACCGAGGTCGTAGTCGTGGGGTCGGGCCCGGCAGGGCTTTTCGCGGCGCTGCGGCTGATCGAGCTGGGATTGAAGCCCGTTATCCTGGAGCGGGGGCGCGACGTTTCAGCGCGCAAGGTCGACATTGCGCGGATCAACCGCAACGGGGCGGTCGATCCCGATTCGAACTACGCTTTCGGCGAGGGCGGTGCGGGGACTTTCTCGGACGGCAAACTCTTCACGCGCAGCAAGAAGCGCGGTGATTATAACAAGGCGTTGCAGACGCTGGTGTTCCATGGCGCCACGCCCGAAATCCTCTATGAAGCCCATCCGCATATCGGAACCGACAAGTTGCCGCGCATCATGCAGAATATCCGGCAGACGATCCTTGGCTCGGGCGGCCAGTTCGTGTTCGGTAGCCGCGTTACGGATCTTGAAATCCGCAACGGCCGTATCCGGGGCGTGCGGTGCGGCGACACGTTTGTCGAAGGGGCGGCCGTGGTTTTGGCCACGGGACATTCGGCACGCGATATTTACGAGCTGCTTTACCGCAGGGGCGTGCGCGTCGAGGCGAAGGCCTTTGCCATGGGCGTGCGTATCGAGCATCCGCAGGCGTTGATCGACTCGATCCAGTACCACTGCCCGACGCGGGGCGAATACCTTCCGGCGGCGGCTTATTCGCTGGTGAGCCAGGAGGCCGGCCGCGGGGTCTACTCGTTTTGCATGTGCCCCGGCGGGTTCATCGTTCCGGCCATGACCGATGCCGCGCAGTCGGTGGTCAACGGCATGTCGCCCAGCGGCCGCACGTCGCCCTATGCCAATTCGGGCATGGTGACCGAAGTGCGGCCCGCGGATTTCGAGCACCTGCGTGCGGAATGGGGCGAGCTGGCCGGGTTAAAGTTCCAGCAGCAGTTCGAAGAGCTGGCCCGGCAGCACGGCGGCGAGCATCAGGTCGCCCCGGCGCAGCGCGTCGCCGATTTCGTGGCGGGGCGCCCCAGTGCGGCCTTGCCGAAAACCTCCTATATCCCCGGTATTATTCCTTCGCGGCTCGATGAGTGGATGCCCCCGTTTATCGGCGAGGGGCTGCGCCGGGGGATCGCCACCTTCGGGCGGCGGATGCGGGGGTTCGTGACGAACGAAGCCGTCGTAGTGGGCGTCGAGTCGCGCACCTCGTCGCCCGTCCGGGTTCCGCGCGACCCCGTGACGCTCATGCATCCCCAAACCGCGGGGCTCTTCCCCGCGGGTGAAGGCGCCGGTTACGCCGGGGGCATCATCTCTGCCGCCCTGGACGGCGAACGTATCGCAGAAGCAGTAACAAACTACATAAAATAAATGAACGAATCTCAAAGCAAGTTACCCTCTCCCGAGGTCTCTGTAATCATCCCCGCTTACAATCTGGAAGGGTATCTCGATACGTGCCTGCAATCGGTTCTGGCGCAGACACTCGGGAATTTCGAGGCCATCGTCGTGGACGACGGTTCCACGGACGGTACGCCCGGGCTCCTGCGTCGCTATGCGGAGCGCGATCCGCGGATCATCGTGGTGAGCACCCCGAACCGGGGCGTTGCGCGTGCCCGCGAGACGGGTATTGCCCGGGCGCAGGGAAAATACATCGCTTTCCTCGACGGCGACGATTTTTGGGAACCGCGCATGTTGGAGGAGATGACCGCCTCGATCGGGCAGAATGGCGGGTACGATATCGTATGCTGTAATTTCAAGCGGGTCTGCAAGACCTACCAGGCGATCTAACGTGAATCCCGAACGGAGGATATGGAAGGGCTCGAGTTCCTCGAGGCGACGCTTCGCCATTCGATCTGGGTGACCCTCTGGGGCAAACTCTATCGGCGGGAACTTTTCGATAACGGACTGAACCACCATCCGTTGCGGCTGGGGCAGGATACGATGATCAACATCCAGATCGCCTGCCGCCTTCCCCGCGTTCATTTCATCGATTACGTGGGATATGATTACGTACAGCGGCCGTCGTCGTCCAATCACCGAAGTTTCGATTTTGATTACTGCTGCTTATTTTGTAGTATTGTGGAACGGGAGTTACAACGGCACGGCGAATCGCTTCGGGGGCAGGCCGAATTTTATGCGCTGCTGAATAAGGTGCGCTGGTATTCGGTCTATGTCTGCAAAAGCCGCAGTCCGTGGGTCGGGAACCAGGCGTTTGTCTGCGACCTGCGCGAATCGGCCGGCCGGTACCGGGACGAGCTGAGGGCGTACTATTCGCGGGCGCGGATGCTGTTGCTGGAGCTCGACCGTTACCGGGCCATGCGCCCGGTCGTCGTCATGCTGACGACAGGATTGCGCTGGCGTACCAGTTTGCGGCGGCGTCTGGCACGATAAAGGAAAATTATACTGAAACATGGATTTTTACGACGGAGCCGGCAGCCGGATCGTGAAAGCGGTAAATTGGATTGCATAGATGGAGGAAAGGGAAAAATCAAAGCCCGTGGTATCGGTCATTATTCCGGTTTACAATCTGGAAAACTATCTCGATACCTGCCTCGATTCGGTCGGACGGCAAACGTACGGGGATTTCGAGGCTATTGTCGTCGATGACGGTTCGACGGATGGTTCGCAGGCCGTGGCGCTCCGCCACGCGGAGCGTGATGCGCGCATCGTCGTCATAAGTACTGTAAACCAGGGGGCTGCCAGGGCCCGTGAGACGGGTATCAGGCATGCGAAGGGCGACTACATCTGTTTTCTCGACGGCGACGACGTCTGGGATTCCCGCATGCTGGAGAAACTGGTGGCGGCCATCGGGGAAAACGGCGGGTACGATATCGTATGCTGCGATTACAAACGTATTTGCAAGACCTACGAAGCGCCCAAGCGCGAAATGCGCACGTCGGACATGCAGGGGCTGGATTTCCTTGTTGCATCGCTCTACCACGCTATTTCCGTGACCGTGTGGGGACGGCTCTATCGCCGGGCGTTGTTCGAAAAGGAACTGCGTCATTATCCGCTGCGGCTGGGGGAAGACAGCCTGCTCAACATCCAGATCGGCTGTCAGCAGCCGCGTGTCCGGTTCGTCGATTATGTGGGTTACGGATATGTGCAGCGCGGCGGGTCGGCCAACCGTTCGCCGCTCGATATCGGCTACTGCGTTAAATTCAGCGAGGCGGTGCAGGCCGAGCTGGTGAGGCACAGGGATGTTGTTGGCGACCGGCTGGAGTTCTACCTGCTGCTCAATAAAATGCGCTGGTACCTGGTTTACCTGCGCAAAAGCCATAACCCATGGGCCGGCGACACGGAGTTTGCCCGCGGGATCAATGCGGAGGCGGAACGCTACCGCGCCGAGCTGGAAGGGTTTTTCAGCCGTTGCGACTGGTTGCTGCTGCGGATGGACAGGCGGCGGTGGATGCGCCCCGGGGTGCTCGCCGTCTCGACCCTGATGCGCTGGGGCAAGAGCCTGAAGCGGCGGCTGACACGCTGAATCCGAGTATTGTAACCTAAACCTGGAACGATGAAAAGATACCTGTTGTACGTTACTTTGCCTTATGCCTATTCAATCCTGAGGCCTTTGGAACATGAAATCCGCCGCCGCGGAGGCGAGGCGGCCTGGTTTGTCGAAGAGGGGTGTCCCGTCGTGCTCGAAGAGGGCGAGGTGCGGTTGGGGACAATCCGGGAGGCGGTCGCTTATAACCCGGTCGCGGTTTTTGCACCGGGCAACTACATCCCCGATTTTATCCCGGGCGTGAAGGTGGCGCTTTTCCACGGCTATGCGATCCAAAAGCGGATCGAGGCCGTCGACGACCACTTCACGGTGCGCGGATGGTTCGACATTTATTGTACGCAGGGGCCGAGCAGTACGCCTTATTTCAAGGAACTGGAAAAGAAATACGGCTTCTTCCGGGTCTACGAGACCGGCTGGCCCAAAGCCGACACCTATTTCTCGCCCGAAGTGCAGCGTAAACCGCAGAATGACCATCCGGTGATTCTTTACCCCCCGACCTTCACGCGCAATGTCTGTTCGGCGCCCCATCTGATGGCGGAGATCGACCGTCTGGCCAAAACCCATCCGTGGGACTGGGTCATCACGTTCCATCCCAAGCTGACTGACCCCGGGATCATAGCCGGCTATAAACGTATTGCGGAGGAGAACGAGAATGTCATATTCTATGAGGGTTCCGACAAGATGCCGCTTCTGCAGCAGGCCGACGTGATGTTGTGCGACAGCTCGTCGATCATCCTCGAATTCATGTTCCTCGACAAACCGGTCGTGACGTTCCGCAATTCGCATCCGGGGCCCCATCTGATCGACGTCGATACGCCGGAGGCCGTCGGCCCGGCCATCGAGCGTGCGCTGGCGCGGCCTGAGGGGTTAATGGAGGAGATCCGCAGCTACACCATGCACCACGAACCGCACCGCGACTGCCGCTGTTCGGCGCGGGTGCTCGATGCCGTGGACGATTATATCGTGCGGGGGCATGCGGGGCTGAAACGCAAGCCCCTGAACCTGGTGCGCAAATGGAAACTGCGTCGGCAGTTGCATTATTATCCCCTGCTGGAAAAATTCCGCCGCCGATAGAAAACGTCAGTGCCGCCCCGACCGGGGCGGCACTGACGTTTATGGATGCCGTTTCCAGAGCCGGATGTTTCTGTCCCGGGCTCAATGGCCCGTGCCGGCGGGAACGGGGATTTTTACCTCGGTTTCGGGGACGCGGGTCTGTTCCGTTGTTGCCAAGTGGCGTGCAAGCCCGGTTTCGCAGCGGGTGCGGTGTTCACGGATGGTTTGCTGGTAACGTTCCTCGTTGGCCGAGAGGCTGTTACGCTCGCATTTGCCGTGGTGGAGGTGGAAGACCACGCCGCGAAACTTCATGCACCGCTGGCGCACGCCGCTGTTGTCGAGGCGGATCGCCAGTTCGGAATCTTCGCGTCCCCAGCCGCAGAACGATTCGTCGTAACCGTTGACGCGGATCAGGTCGTTGCGCCAGAAGGCCATGTTGCAGCCTTTGACGAAGCGGGTGGGGCCCAGCGTCCGGTAGAGGAATGCCATGAGCGGGATGCGGATGACGTTGTTGCTGTTGCGTACGCCCCGCATCAGCGGCGTGAGCGAGGTGATCTCCCCGCTGAGCACCTTGCGGGTGAGCATTTCGGTGATGATGCCCCGCGACCCGGTGACGTAGCAGCCCCGTTGTGCGAAGATCATGTGATCCTGGATGAAGTTGCGTTGCAGGATTAGGTCGCCGTCGATCTGTATGATGTATTCGCAGCGGCTCGCCGCGATGGCTTTGTTGCGGATCATGGCAAGGCGGAACCCCTTGTCCTCGTGCCAGATGTGCCGGATGGGGACGGGCGACACCGCCTCGAAATGGCGGACGACATCGCGGGTGCTGATACCCGAGCCGTCGTCGGCGATCAGGATTTCCGTGGGCATGGCCGTTTGTTGCATTACGCTGTCCAGGCACAGGTAGAGGGCCCGCGGCCAGTTGTAGGTGGAGATGATCAGTGATACCGTCATTGGTAAATTAGGGTTTTAGACGTCGTTGTCGCTGCGGCCGTACGCAACCGGCCGCAAAATTCCTGCCGCGGCATCCCGCTGCCGGGATGCTGTATTCTCACGTTCAGGGTAACGCGTAGCTTCTTGTCCATCGTACAAAGGTAGTGATTTATCCCCGCTCAGGGTATGTGCACTCCATTTTTATCGTGTTCCGTTTTATATAAATGTGCGCCGGAGGGGAATACTGCGCAGAATATGAAAAAATATTTTCGATCACCCGGGATCGGCGGTACCCGGCTATCTTGCATGTTTACATGTTATTAGATGACTGAATACATGTGATTTATTAAAAAATATCAAAAAATTCGAAAATTTTTTTAATAAAAACTTGCGCGGCATGTTTTTTCACCTTATCTTTGCAGCGAAGTTTTAAGGTTCATTTAGGTTAGTAGT
>NZ_FR893409.1:0-2667 GCF_000435435.1 Alistipes sp. CAG:29
AGTCCCGGCAGATTGAAAAAGCCTTCCGGGAGTTGGATGCACGGCTCGTACGTATAACCGGGCGGCAGCCCTACGCGGACGATCTGTTCGAATCCCTGCGACAGAAAGGCCCGAAGCCGGAGAAACATATTTCCGGGGTGCGGCAGAAAGAAATCAATTCTGCAAGGGAAGAGCAAACCGAACAGCCGGCTTCGGGTCGGCGGATAAAGCGGTGATGCCCGTCTTCGGGTGAATATCCTCAATAACACAATCAATTCGAGCATGAAACAGAAAATCATTCTGCTGTGTCTGTGCCTCGTCTGCACGGGCCGCAGCACATACGCCCAGTGGGTCGTCTCGGACCCCACGAACCTCGCGCAGGGCATCGTCAACTCCACCAAGCAGGTCGTCGAAGCCGCCAAGAACGGCTCCACCATGCTGCAAAGTTTTCAGGAAACCGTGAAGATTTATGAGCAGGGGAAGCGATACTACGACGCCCTGAAATCCGTCAGCAACCTCGTCCGCTCGGCCCGCAAGGTGCAGCAGTGCATCCTGCTCGTGGGCGAAATCTCGGACATCTACGTCGACGGTTATCGCCGCATGGTCGGCGACGAGAACTTCACGCCCGCGGAGCTCGCGGCCATCGCCGCAGGCTACGCCCGCATCATCGAGGAGTCGGCCGGGGAATTGAAGGAGCTGCAGGACATCGTGAACCCTACGGACATGTCCCTGACGGACAAGGACCGTATCGACGTAGTGCAGCGCGTCTACGGCGTGTTGCGGCGCCACCGCGATCTGGCACGCTACTACACGCGCAAGAACATCTCCATATCCCTGCTGCGGGCCGCCCGGAAGCGGGACATGGAGGGTGTACTCTCGCTCTACGGAACCGACGAACAACGCTACTGGTAGTATGGTACGCATGCTTTCCCTTACGGAGAATCTGCACACGATTCTCCGGGTGTTATACGACGATATGATGGCGCTGTGCTACCCGATGTCGCAGGTCGCAATGGCCATCGCAGGGATCGGGGCGCTGCTCTACATCGCTTACCGCGTCTGGCAGTCGATGGCCCAAGCCGAACCTATCGACCTCTTTCCCCTTATGCGGCCCTTCGCCATCGGAATCTGCATCCTATTCTTTCCGACGCTGGTGCTGGGAAGCCTGAACGGCATTCTCTCGCCGCTGGTAAAGGCCACGCATTCGCTTATGGCCGGGCAGACGCTCGACATGCAACAGTGGCAGGAGCGGCGTGAGCGGCTCGAACTCGAAGGCCGCGAGCAGATGCCTCCGGACAGCTACTACGCCGAGGACGAGGAGATGGAGCGCGAGCTCAGCGAGCTGGGCGTGGACGACCAGACACAGCAGACACTCGACCGCATGAACGAGGAACGCTCCTCATGGTCTGTAAAAGGACTTATCTTCAAAGGCTTGGCATGGATACTCGAACTGCTCTTCGCGGCCGCGAGCGTCATACTCGACGTGCTGAGGACTTTCTATCTGGTCGTGCTGTCGCTGCTGGGGCCGATCGCCTTTGCCATCTCCGTGTTCGACGGATTCCAGTCCACACTGACGCAATGGCTCACGAAGTATGTCTCGATCTACCTGTGGCTGCCGATCTCGGACCTTTTCTCAGCGATCATCGCACGTTTGCAAAGTCTCGCCATGCGGCATGATACCGAACTTATGGAGCAGGGATACAACTGGTATGTGGACTGGTCGAACAGCCTGAACCTGATCTTCATGCTCGTGGCCGTATGCGGATATCTCTGCATCCCCTCGATCGCCTCGTGGGTCGTGCAGGCGAACGGATTCGCCGCCTACAACAAGACCGTCTCGAAGATGACCTCGCTCGTAAGCGCCGGAGCCGGATGGACGGCCGGCAAAGCATGGGCCGGGGCCAAAGGCGCCGGCTCGGCGGCATTATCGGGCGGTAAGGCCGTAGGGCGTGGTATCATGAACGGCGCCCGGCTTATTTTCAGAAAATAAAATAATTCGCTGTTATGGAATTCAAGTGTTTAACGAACATCGAAACATCGTTTCGGCAACTGCGCATGTACGCTTTCGTCTTCGTCGGAATCTGCGCCGTCGTAACCGTGGCGGCGGTCTGGTTGTCCTACTCCTTCGCCGAACGGCAGCGGCAGAAGATCTACGTACTGGACACCGGGCGCTCGCTGATGGTGGCGCTCTCGCAGGACCTCGCACAGAACCGTCCCGTAGAGGCCCGCGAGCATGTGCGGCGCTTCCACGAACTCTTTTTCACCCTCTCGCCCGACAAGGCGGCCATCGAGTCCAATGTCGGACGCGCCCTGCAGATGGCCGACAAAAGCGCCTTGTCCTACTACAAGGTCTTGCAGGAGAAGGGATTCTTCAACCGCCTGATCGCGGGCAATGTCTCGCAGATGGTCAAAGTGGACAGCATCCGCTGCGATTTCAACCATTATCCTTACGAGGTTACGACCTTTGCACGGCAGCGTATCCTGCGCGAGAGCACCGTCACGGAGCGGTCGCTCGTCACGACGTGCCGTCTGGTGAACGTCTCCCGCTCGGACAACAACCCGCAGGGATTCATGGTCGAAGCGCTGAACATCGTCGAGAACAAAGACATTGCAACCTATGACCGTTAAACCGCACTCCCTGCACTGCCGCATCCGTTGGGTGCGGCGGGGGGGGGGGGGGGGGGGGGG
>NZ_FR893410.1:0-1311 GCF_000435435.1 Alistipes sp. CAG:29
CCTGAAACGTGCGCGTCTACCTATTCCGCCACCTGGGCTTTTGGAAATTGTGGTGTGCAAAAGTAATACTTTTTTCTCATTCACCAACTATTTTTACGAAAAAAATCTACTTGCTCAGGAATTTGTACTGAAACAGAAGCAGATAGATGACGGCGACGGAGATATAGGCATCGGCCAGGTTGAAGATGGCCCCGAAAAAGTAGTTGTTGCTGTCCACCAGGAAGTTCAGGAACCGCGGTACACCGTTCCACTGGAAGAGCGGGAAATAGAACATGTCGACGACCTTGCCCATCATGAACCCGGCGTAGTGCCCGCCGAAATGTGCGACCGTATAGGGCGTCGACTCCGAGAAGAGCAGCCCGTAGAACGCGCTGTCGATGATGTTGCCGAGCGCTCCCGCCATGACCAGCGCCAGGCCGACGATGACTCCCTTGGGGGTGTCTTTGCGTTTGTTGAGGAGGTGGTGCATCAGCCAGCCGATGACCCCGACCATCACGATCCGGAAAATCCCGAGCAGGAGTTTCCCCCAGTCGAACCCGCCTTTGGTGGCGATGTGCATCCCGAAGGCCGCGCCGTTATTCTCGATGAAGCGCAATTGGAACCAGTCCGGGAAGACGACGATCGATTCGTCGAGGTGCATGTGGGTCTTGACCCAGATCTTGAGTGCCTGATCCGCGATGAGCAGGATCAGCACGAGCAGTGATATTTTTCTGAAATTCATATCGGTCGGATAATCTGACGCAAAAATAGTAAAAAATCTCAGTTTTGCAGGACTCGACCCGAATTTACTCGCTGCGGCCCATTCCGTGGCAGTCCCCGGCCCCGCAGGTCGGCTTCCCGGTTGCGGCGATGTGCGGCCCGGGCTTCATAAGGGCTGGCCGACTAATTCTTCTTTAATAAAATATAGGTGTATACCTCAGATTTGAAGAAATTTTAACTTTCATGCAAAAAATATGCGAAAATATTTGCAGGTTCGAAAAAAGTCGCTACCTTTGCATCCGCGTTTGAGAAAAACGGTTGTTCTTACGAAGGCTGAAAGTTTACAATAAAGGAGCTCAAAGCTCTGTGTAAGCCCGATTTCCCGAGACGCGAAGTTCTTAAAAAGATTTTTGAAAAAAGATTTGCAGGATTCAAAAAGTTACTCTATCTTTGCAGTCCTTTCGCATTGTAAAATGCGATTTTTTCAAACTGGTTCTTTGAATTACTGGTTATATTTTGAGAGAAAAGAAATGTAGTATTTATCTGTCAATTTCCTTTTATAAAGGATAAACGAATAGTCAGGACTCTAACAAAACATTTATAATTTTATAC
>NZ_FR893411.1:0-1391 GCF_000435435.1 Alistipes sp. CAG:29
GATAAAAAAGAGAAAAGCGGCTGAAAATACGTTCTACACGCATCTCTGACCGCTTTTTGATTAGTGGGAGCTGAGGGATTCGAACCCCCGACCCTCTGCTTGTAAGGCAGACGCTCTGAACCAGCTGAGCTAAGCTCCCGTAGTGAATGGCTTGGGACTGCAAAGGTAATTCAAAATACATGAACTCCAAATTTTTCATCGAAATTTTTCATTCTTTTTATCACCTACCCTGCAGGCGTTTCTGAAAGAACCTTACGCAACCCTCGCGCATCTGCGCCTGAACAAGGACTTGAACCTAGGACCCCATGATTAACAGTCATGTGCTCTAACCAACTGAGCTATTCAGGCATTCGAAAATCGGTATTTCAACCGTTTCGGAGTGCAAATATATAGCAAAATTTCATTCCCGCAAAATTATTGCACGATTTTTTCTCAAAAAATGTACCTTTGCATCATAGACACCAATCAGCACCATGACGGCACGACGACATATCCTCCTCACACTCTTGGCCCTTTGCGCTTTCGCAACGGCGGCACAGGCACAACTGGTCTTTACCCCCGACACCTGGGATTTCGGCACGATCCGCGAGACCGACGGCCGCGTGAGCCATACCTTCACGGGCGAGAACCGCGGCAATACGCCCGTGGTGATCCTCGACGTGGTCACCACCTGCGGCTGCACGGTACCCCAATTCACCAAGCGTCCGATCCGCCCCGGCGAGAAAACCACCGTCAAGGTGACATTCGACCCGGCCAACCGCCCCGGCGCCTTCACCAAGGAACTGGGCGTCTACTCCTCCGAGCGGAAAAAGGTCGCCACGCTCACCATCCGGGGCAATGTCACGCCGCGCATGAAATCCACCGAGGAGCTCTACCCGGTCGATGCGGGCGGAGGGCTGCGGCTCTCCACGACCCTCAACGCCTTCTCCTACATCCGCCCCGGGCAACAGGTACAGTCTGCCATCGGCTATGCGAACACCTCGGGCAAAACCATCCGGCTCGAACTGCGCCCGCTGGAATCGAGCGGGCTGCTGACGGTGACCGCCCCGCGCGAGATCGCACCGGGCGAACAGGGATCGATCAACGTTGCCTACCTCATCCCCGAGGCCGATCCCCGCTACGGCACGCTGCGTGACGCCCTCGAGGTGCGCGTCGACGGCCGCACCAACGGCACGGCGATCGTCACCCACGGCATCGGCATCGACCGGGCGGAGGCGGGTACCGGAGGACAAAACGCCCCGAAAGCGCAGATAATCGAAAATATTATTAAATTTGGCCCGGTAAAGCATGGTGCCCCCAGGCAGGAACGTACCTTTACGCTCTCGAATACGGGCAGTGCCGAACTGGTCGTGCGGGCCGTCGAAACCAACGGCAGGATCGCCACGACGCTC
>NZ_FR893411.1:1403-9512 GCF_000435435.1 Alistipes sp. CAG:29
CATCGCCACGACTCTCGTCCCCGGACAACGCATCCCGGCGGGCAGTTCCTTCACGGCGAGGGTGTCCGTCGACCCGGGCGAACAGGATTTCGGCGTGCTGACCGATTTCGTGATGATCGTCACCAACGACCCGCTGCGCCCGATGCGGCGGCTGAGGGTGACGGCCATCATCGAAGAATAACGACAATATGCGGCTTCCGCCCGAGGGCAGCGGCCGGAAAAAATATAGTAATGTACCCGATACTTGAAAAAAGACTCCTCGCCGAGGGCATCTGGCTGATGCAAGTCCTCGCACCGCGCGTCGCACATTCGGCGCAACCCGGGCAGTTCGTCATCGTCCGCGTCGACGAGCACGGCGAACGCATCCCGCTCACGATCTCGGACTTCGACCCCGCGCAGGGCAGCGTCACCATCGTGACGCAGGCCATCGGCGCCTCGACACGCAAAATATGCTCGCTGGATGCGGGCGATGCCTTCGCCGATTTCGCAGGCCCGCTGGGACACCCCTCGGAATTCGTAACGATGCAGCCCGGCGAGCTCCGCAGGCGGCACTACCTCTTCGTAGCGGGCGGCGTGGGCACCGCCCCGGTCTACCCCCAGGTCAAATGGCTCCGCGAGCACGGCGTCGCGGCCGATGTCATCATCGGCGCCAAGACCCGCGACATGCTCATCTATACCAACGCCATGCGTGCCGTAGCCGAAAACCTCTACATCGCCACCGACGACGGTTCGGAAGGGTTCAAGGGGCTCGTCACGCAGGTCGTCGAGGAGCTGGTCGAAAAACAGGGCCGGCATTACGACGAATGTGTCGCCATCGGGCCCATGGTCATGATGAAATTCGTGGCGCTCACCACGAAAAAATACGGGCTCAGGACAACCGTGTCGCTCAACGCGCTGATGGTCGACGGCACGGGCATGTGCGGCGCCTGCCGCGTGACGGTCGGCGGCAGGACGCGTTTCACCTGCGTCGAAGGCCCCGAGTTCGACGGCCACGAGGTCGATTTCGACGAAGCCATGCGCCGGCAGGGCATGTACCGCACGCAGGAACAGCGCGCCGCGGCCATCGAGGCCGAACGCGCCGCCGGGCACCAATGTAAAATAGGACTGGATAAATAGACACCGCCCGGGACGCACACCCCGGGAATCCCCAAAGCATACACGACAATGGCAAACAAGATACCGCGCGTCCCCGTGCGCGAACAAGACCCGCAAATCCGCGCGACCAACTTCGAGGAGGTCTGCTATGGTTACGACCTCGACGAGGCAAGGCTGGAAGCGTCGCGCTGCCTGCACTGCAGGAATCCCCGCTGCGTGGCAGCCTGCCCCGTCAGCATCCGCATCCCCGACTTCATCGGAGCCTTGCACACCGGGGAGTTGCAGCAGGCCGCCGACATCATCTCCGGCGACAGTTCGCTGCCCTCGATCTGCGGCCGCGTCTGCCCGCAGGAATCGCAGTGCGAAGGCTCCTGCATCCTGGGCATCAAAGGCGAACCGGTCGCCATCGGCAAACTCGAACGCTTCATCGGCGACTGGAAGCTCGAACACGGCGCCGCCGCGGCACAGACCGCACCCCGCAACGGGTACAAGGTCGCCGTCATCGGCAGCGGCCCGGCCGGGCTGGCCTGCGCGAGCGACCTTGCGAAACTGGGCTATGAAGTCAAGATCTTCGAGGCGCTGCACAAGGCGGGCGGCGTACTGGTCTACGGCATCCCCGAGTTCCGGCTTCCGAAGGAGCGTATCGTAGCCCGCGAAATCGCCGAGGTCGAAAAACTGGGCGTGGAGATCGAGACCGACGTCATCGTCGGCCGTACCGTGACCATCGACTCGCTGCTGGACGAAGAGGGCTACGCCGCCGTATTCATCGGCTCGGGAGCCGGGCTGCCCCGCTTCATGGGTATCCCGGGCGAGAACCTCAACGGCGTGGTCTCGGCCAATGAATTCCTCACGCGCGCCAATCTGATGCACGCCTACGACCAGGCCTACGACACCCCGATCTACGTCGGCAAACGGGTGGTGGTGGTCGGCGGAGGCAACGTGGCGATGGACGCCGTACGCACGGCCAAGCGGCTGGGTGCCGAGGCGACGATCGTTTACCGCCGCAGCGAGAAGGAACTCCCGGCACGCGCCGAAGAGGTGCACCACGCCAAGGAGGAGGGCATCTGCTTCAGGATGCTCACCAACCCCACCGAGGTGCTCGGCGACGAGCGCGGCTGGGTGACCGGCATCCGGTGCGTGGAGATGGAACTGGGCGAACCCGACGAAAGCGGCCGCCGCTCGCCCGTCGTGAAGGCCGGCTCGGAGTTCGGGATCGCCTGCGACGTAGTCGTCATGGCACTGGGCACCTCGCCCAATCCGCTGCTGGCCGCCACGACCGCAGGGCTCGAAACCAACCGGCGCGGCTGCATCACCGCCGACGAACGCGGCGCCACGTCACGCGAAGGAGTTTTCGCGGGCGGCGACGCCGTGACGGGAGCCGCCACGGTAATCCTGGCGATGGGTGCCGGCCGTACGGCGGCAAAGGCCATCGACGAATATATCCGAAAGCGTTAAACCTTTAAAACACCATACGAACGATGAAACGCATGAAAATCATGGTCGCGGCCATCGCCCTGTGCGGCCTGGCAGCCTGCAACGACAACACCCCCAAGAGCTTCACCGGCACCATCACCGATGCGTCGATGAACACCGTAACCGTCGAAAACGCCGAGGGGACATTCACCTTCTCGACCATGGACGCCGACAAAAGCGAGGCCAACGGCCTGCTGTTGGGAGCGCCCGTCACGGTCAATTACAGCGGTAAACTCGCAGACGGCACCACCGCCTCGAAAGTGTCTACCGACCCCACCTATGCCGAGGCCGTCGGCAATTGGACGATGCCCGACCCGATCGACCCCGACGGTGTCATGGGCATCCGGATCATGGTCGAAGGAGAGGCGCAGTCGATCAACATGGCCACACTGCACTACACATCGTGGGAATTGCAGGGCGAAGCCGGCAAAATCCTGCTCAAAGGCCAAAGTATCGGCAACGGTCAGACCATCGACTTCACCGAAACGGCCACCATCGCCAAGGATGCCGACGGTATCTATACGCTGACGGTAGAGGGCAATGGCGCCGTCTACACCAAAGCCAACGAATAGCCGCAGCCCCCTGCGGTCACACGCGCCTTCCGCAATCCCGGAGGGCGCGTTTTATTTGCCGGAGGACGCCCACCGTTTTCAACCGGACGGGCACCACAAGTTTTCGAAGGAGGCAACCACAAGCCTTGCAGAGCGGGCGCCACAAGCTTTACCGGGCGGACACTACAAGCCTTGCAGGACGGGCAGCCCGGGCTGCCGGGACGATCGCCCCGCACAAAACGCGCCCCGCCCCGCAAACAGTTCCGTGAAACGGCTTGCCGAACCGGTTTATTCGTTAAATTTGCATCCGTCAACCACACTGCAACTATGGCCAGAATACTCTTCGCAGCCCTGCTGCTCCTGTTCACCCTCCCGGCCGCGGCACAGACGCCCGGCGACTCCATCGCCTTCGTCACCGCCGACTGGCATACCACCGACCTCGGCCGGGGTGCCGCGTGCCGCTACGCCCAGGTCGAGATATTCGGTTCGCGGCAGAGCATCTCGGTCGTCAGCTACCCCGCGCGGCACTTCGCCACGCAGATCGTACAGCTCGACGGCAAGGGTGAAACCACGGGCCGCATGGGCGAAGCCGCCGACGCCACAGCAGCCATCAACGGCAGCTATTTCAACATGAAAACCTTTACGCCCATCACCTTCGTGATGGTCGACTGCCGGGTATTGGGCCGCACGACACCCGGCGAACTCATGCGCACCAACGGCATCATCGCCATCCGGGACAAACAGGGGCACGACGTCGCCATTTTCGCCTGCGACACCACCCAATACCCCCGCATAGCCCGCCGCTACCGCGCGGCGCTCGCAGCCGGGCCCCTGCTGGTCAGCGGAGGCAAGATCATCGAATACGACTCCGGCGACAGCTTCTATACCCACCGCCACCCGCGTTCGCTGATCGGCAAGCGCCCGAACGGCGAGGTGGTGATGGCCGTAATCGACGGCCGCGCCAAAGGCCAGGCTGCCGGCGCTACGATCGCCGAAACGGCTTACATCGCCCGCCTGCTGGGGCTCACGGACGCCCTCAACCTCGACGGCGGCGGTTCTTCGGCACTCTGGACAGCACAGGAAGGGGTGGTCAGCCACCCCAGCGACAACCGCCGCTTCGACCATGCCGGCGAACGCGCCGTACCGAACGGCATCGTCGCCCGTCCGCGGAAATAAAGGGGCAGTCCTGAAAAGGTGCCCGGCACAGAGTAGTCACAAAAAAACAGCCCCCTGATCCGGAGGGCTGTTTGCATATCCACGGCGAACCTATTCACCGACCATTTCGGCCACCCGCTCCGCAATCATGGCGGGCGTCACGGCATACAGGCAGCGGTAATCCCCGTAACGGCACGGCTTGTTCCCGAAGACCGAACAGGGACGGCATTCCATATCGGCCTGCAGGATGCCGCGCGGGTCGCAACCATAGCCGAAGAACCCCAGCCCGGGATGGGTAGCACCCCATACCGACACTACGGGCGTCGCCACGAGCGAGGCCATGTGCATGACGAGCGAGTCCATCGCCACCACGCAGTCCAGGTTGGCGATCAGGTCTAATTCGCCGTCCATCCCGACCCGTCCGAACAATGCCGTCACATTGGGGTACGCACGCTCCATTTCCCGCGCGAACTCCGCTTCGGCTCCGCCTCCGCTGTGTATGAACACCCGGTCGTAGCGTTCGGCCAACAGACGCACCGCCTCCCGCCCGAGCGCCGTGGGATAGGTTTTCCCCTGCTGTGCCGAAAACGGCGAGAAGCCGATCCAGGTACCCGTCTTCTCCCCCATCGGGTTGGGACGGCAGCGCCGCAGGGCCGGCACGGGATCGTGGAACACGAACCCCAGTTTGCGGAACACATCGCAATAGCGGACGACGGTATGCTTGGCGGGCTTCACGCCGCGGCCGCCCTTGCGGATAAACTCCTTTTTCTCCTCGCGCCCCTTCTCGATGGCCGCCACGGGGACTCCGCGCAGCCACAGGGCGGTGCGGAACATCACCGAACGCAGCACGCCGTGCACGTCGGCCACGGCATCCACCCCCAGGCGCCGCGCATCGGCGGCCAGGCGCCACATTCCCCGCAGGGAGTGGTGCACACCCTTGATATCTACATCCATAAAACCGAGATCGAGCCCTGTAAAAAAGGCTCGAAACACGGGTCTTGTCGCTACCGTCACCCTCAGGTCGGGATAGGCCTCCTTCAAGGCCCGCAGCGCATGCGCCAGCATCGCCACATCCCCCATCGCCGAAGTCCGGAAAACGACCAGATGACGCGGAAGTCTCTTATTTTTTCTGCCCATAAAGCACCGGGTTCAACGCCGGGTCGTTATACATCTTCATCTGCTTATAGGTCTTCATATACTTGCGGCCGGCCTCGATATCCCCGATCAGCTCTTCGATCGCCCCCGAAAGGTCGACCTGCTGCGCCAGCAACACGTCAAGCTTCTTCCGGCACGCCGCGCGGTGGGCATCGCCGACGTCCGTACGCTCGGCTTCGCATGCCATGTGGTAAATCTTCAGCGCCAGGATCGACAGACGGTCGATCGCCCACGCCGGGGTCTCGGTATTGAGCCTGGCGTCGGGCCGGGGTTCCACGTCCTTGTATTTATCGAGCAGGTACGAGTCGATATATTCCACCATATCGGTACGATCCTGGTTCGACTTGTCGATACGGCGCTTGATGGCCAGTGCGGCCACGGGGTCGATCTGCGGGTCGCGGATGATATCCTCCAGGTGCCACTGCACGGTGTCGATCCAGTTTTTATGGTATAACAGGTGTTCGAGCGAACCCGGCTCATAGGGATTTTCGATCGGATGATCCACATCGTCCCACCGATGGTAATCCCCGATGGCGCGGTTGAAGATCTTGTTTGCGGTTTCGGTAAACATAGCTCAGCAGTACATTTTATATTGTAATTCTCGTGGGAAAATCATACCTTTGTCCGTAAAGATTAAACAAAGATAATGAATTTTTCCAAAAAAGCAATATCGCTCGCAGGAATCCTTTTGATAGTCGTACAAAGCCTCCCGGCACAGGTGCGGCAGACCCGCGAGGAATATATCGACCGCTACAAATCCATCGCCGTGGCCCACATGGAGCGGTACGGCATCCCCGCCAGCATCACCATGGCGCAGGGCATCCTCGAGTCCGACTGCGGCAACAGCTGGCTGTCGCTGCAATCGAACAACCATTTCGGCATCAAGTGCAAACGCAACTGGACGGGCGACAAGGTCTATTACGACGACGACGCCAAGGGGGAGTGCTTCCGCAGCTACCCCTCGGTCGAGGCGTCGTACAGGGATCATGCCGAATTTCTCGATTCGCAGCCGCGCTACGACTCGCTGTTCGCCTACTCGTCCGACGATTACAAGAGCTGGGCGCGGGGGCTCAAAGCCGCCGGCTACGCCACGGCACCCGACTACGCGCAACGGCTCACGCGCATCATCGAGGAGAACCAGCTCTACCTGCTCGACCGGCCCGACGGCGAGCGGCTCTACGCCTCGCGCATGGGACGCAAGGTAACCGACCCCGAAGGGTGGTTCGCCGACCAGAGCAGCGTCGAACCGGCCGCAGGAGCTTCGCCGGCCATCGACCCGGACAACTACCGGGTGACGATCAACGCCCACAACGGCTACAACGTCTACCAGACCAACGGCGTACACTACGTGCTGGCCAAGGAGGGCGACACGTTCGAGAATATCGGGCAGAAGTTCCGCATTTCGGCTCGCAACCTGCGTAAATTCAACGACCTGAAAGACAAGAAGGCACAGCCGCTGACCGGCGAGGTGGTCTACATCGAGCGCAAAAAGAAGCGCTGGGAGGGCAATGCCCACACCCACATCTGCCGCCAGGGCGAAACGGCCTATGCCGTAGGCCAGTCCTACGCCATCCGCACCCGTTCGATCGAAAAACTCAACCGCCTCAAGCCCGGCAGCACGCTCGAAAAGGGGCAACAGATACGCATAAAATAAAAACAGCATAGCATGGAAACGACACCGCTCAGGAGCAAGATCCTGGATACGATCATCCGCAAGTCGACCCTCAAGCAACGGGTCTTCGACAACACCTTCGCAGCCTTCAACGAACTGAAGGAAACGCTGTTCGAAATGGCATCGGAGATGGACGACGAACTCGACGGCAAGCTCGACCGCCGCGTCAGGCTCGAATACCGCGACCGCGGAAAATTCGAGGCGCAGCTGCAGGTGGCCAACGACATCCTCATTTTCCAGATGCACACCGACGTCTTCGAATTCGACGCCAACCACCTGATCTGGCAGAACCCCTACGTACAGTCCGACCGCGAAAATTCCTACTGCGGCCTGATCAACATCTACAATTTCCTCTCCGACTCGTTCAAGTTCAACCGCAACGCCGACGAGGGATACCTCATCGGGCGTATCTTCATCAACCGCGAGCGCCGCTATTTCGTCGAGGGCAAACAGCAGACCTCGATGCGGGCGATGAACTTCGGCAAGGCCGAGATCGACCGCGAAGCCCTGATCGGCATCCTCGAACCGGCGATCTGGTTCGCCCTGAACTTCGACCTGCTGATGCCGCCCTACGAGGACAACAAACGCGTGACGGTCGACCAGTTCAACACCAAGATGGACAACTCGAAATTCGTCACGGGCAAACGCCTCGGCTACGATTTCGAAGTAGAGGACATTTAAACCCGATTCCCACGTGAAGGCACAACTTTTCACACTCCTCGCAGCCGCAGCGGTCGGCACAGGTACGGTACAGGCGCGGGGCGAATATGCCGAGATCGCACGCCTGCGCTCGATGAACGAAACCGTCCGCGGCATCCGCTCGATGGCCGACGGCGAACACTATACCATCCTCGAAGGCAACAACATCGTCCGTTACGGCTACGCCGCGGCGGGGCAGGGCGAGCAGATGCTCCCCAAGCCGACGGCCAACCTCGTCGTCACGGACTACGCCTTCTCGCCCGACGAACGGCAGATACTCATCGCCTCGGGCGCCAGGCCGATCTACCG